>NZ_WTKW01000659.1:0-850 GCF_011378745.1 Pseudoalteromonas sp. Z1A6 | reverse complement strand
GTTTTCCATTATCTTCTCTTAGGTTTTACTTTAAGTGAGAATAAAACACTCTCAAAGTTGACTATTTATTTTTTAAAATCGCTGATAGTAAATTAAACACAGTTTTGGCTGAAATTATGCTTGCAACTCTATGAAAACTATCGTCTTTCATTTCGTCGCCATTGTCGACTACAGATTTTGCACTAAAGAACTTTAAATTCTCCGAGGCCTGCCGCGCTGCTTCATAAAGAGCATAAGATTCCATATCAAAAGATTTTTCTTTTAAGTGTTGCGCTTTTATTTCTTCATGGGCTTCACTAGATGCTACTACAGAGCTACCACTTGAAGTTGGTGATATTCCAATATTAAAGGTTAGTTCATTCGCATCTGGTGGATATTCGTTTTTTTGAAGGGTGATTCCTTCTTTTACAGAATCATAAAAGCTCTTAGACTTTATTAATTGATTAATTTGGGCTTGAACTTTAGGTTGCAGTTGAATAGCGTAAGGAACAGGTGTAAATCCATTAGAGGTCCACTTCCCTGAGTCGTGTTGATGACACATTTCAGAAATAATCACATCATATATATTTGCCTGGCTATTGATGCCTGCGCAAATTCCGCTCATGCATATAACTTCAGGGTCATAAAGAGAAATTGCTTTTGAACATGTTATAGCCGCATGAACTAAGCCCATTCTGGGCGGAACGATAATAATACCTTCATCGTCGTGTATTTTAATTGTTCTACTGTTTATTCCGTAATCACAATTAGTTGCACCAATATCAAAATCAAGTTGACTATACGCTTCAGCTTCTTTTTCTAATGCACAGAAGATAATAAATCTATAAGTTTTTGGAGGGGTACAGTTTCT
>NZ_WTKW01000658.1:0-858 GCF_011378745.1 Pseudoalteromonas sp. Z1A6 | reverse complement strand
CCGCTGTTTATAATAAACAGCGGCCTTTATTTATTAATCACTAAATAACGTATAAGCCGTACTTATATTCACACATCTAATACGCTTTTTGGTTGTTAGTTACCTTTATTAATTGTGAAAACGCATAACCACCTATCGCGCCGGCAAGCAGTTGAGCATAAAAACCCCAGCCTCTTGCGCCCGCTATAATATGAATATTCATAATTGATTCAATGGCAATTAACACAATACCAAACGCCACAATGCCAGCAATAACAAATAACTGAGTACTGTATTTTTGAGCCTTTTTATTAAGCTTTACGGTAACAAAAAAAGCGATGGCAAGTGCTACGGCAATAATAGCGCCGTAGGTAGGTAATAGGCCTAACCAATCATCACGCATTAAACTAGACAGCCACTCCAATTGTAAACTAATCTAGCGCCACTAAATTTACTTTTTTGAGCTAAGAGTTCACCTCTTTTTATATCTTTACTCGCGCGTTACACATTTAATAAGCAATTATCACTGTTAAACCTAAATTACACGCATGAAAATGACTGCATAATGCAGTTGTGATTTATTACTGAGTAGTTTAAGTTTTATGCCAGTAGCTTTTCGCAGTTACTGATATTCGCTCGCCGCTTTCGGTTTAAGTTTTCACAATAACCTTCTTGTGAGGCTGGCCTGCCGACTGCACCATGAAATACACGCGTAAATTGTGTGGTGAGCTTTAACCAGTTTTCTGGGGAGATATTAACTCTTTCTAGTAAGGGTAAGTGTGTACTTTCAATATAACCACGTTTGTCTTCTCGTATACAGCGCCCTGTTAGCTCAACAAGTTCAAGGTACGATTTAAGCTCAAACGGCAGCCCTTTTGG
>NZ_WTKW01000657.1:0-871 GCF_011378745.1 Pseudoalteromonas sp. Z1A6 | reverse complement strand
AAACAAATAAGTTACCGCTTTCTTCAATTACTATTTTATTAACAGACCCTCTAAGAGATGCCAGTGCGTCGTTTATATTAAAACCTATGTATAAAATACCAATTACTTGGTTTTGTTTATTTTTAATTGGTTGGTAAACAGTCATGTATTCGTTACCGAATAATTTAGCATAGCCTTCATAGCTTTGACCGTTCATAAGAGGTTGATAGCCTGGGTGGTTTTTTCCTAGGTAAGTACCAATAGCGCGTTGTCCATCACTCTTTTTTAAAGAGGTAGTAATACGAAAAAAATCATCCCCATCTCGCATAAATACCGTGGCGTTACCTCCGGTTAATTTAGCGTAATTTTCAACAATATCGATATTGTTATTAACTTGTTCGTTATCATGTAAAAGAACGGGCACCATAGTATCTACGACCAATACCTTTTGATCGCTTTTTTTAAATTCACCAGGGTACATACCTTTAAATACAGTGGCATTACGCTTTGCTATTGCCAGCAGGCTGTCGTATTGAAGTTCTAAAAGATCTGAAATAGCCGTTATTTCAGATTTTATTGCTGTTTCACTTTTTTCAGAAAGTGTATTAGCCGAAATTAAATAGGTAGATAGCCCAACTAAACTAAATACACATAGCGTTAAAGTGAATGCAAGCGCACCAATTTGTTTTGATATTGACCAGTTTTTATAGCTCATACTTCACTCCAGAGAAAGACGGTATTTATGCGTGCTAAGTTTAATTATAGGCATTTTAAGTTGTTTTATTTGATGACTCGCTAGTAACGAACTTTGCCTGATAATCAATTTATCATATAAAACAAACAATACATTAAATGATAATAAAAAATTAATAGTTTGTGACGAAAGTGTTTT
>NZ_WTKW01000656.1:0-875 GCF_011378745.1 Pseudoalteromonas sp. Z1A6 | reverse complement strand
ATCCTGTATTTGACTCATTCCTAAAAATCCCTGAAGAAGACTTAATATCTATTCAAGGTGGAGCAAGAATCTGTACTAAAAAAGATAACCCCCTATATTATGCTAAGGTACATCGACAGATAATTGCATCATTACTAATTACAATGAATCGCGAGGATCTAGTCTCGCAAAGCGAGGGTTTTCGTATTTCTAATGAATTTTTAAGTGATATTAGCAAGCTGATTTTGAAAAATAATAACGCATAAGTTAAGCGCACGAAATATCCAATGCGATTTCCATCCATCCTTGCGACATTTATTTACTACGTTTCATCAGCTTTTTATATATCGCATCTTTATCGCGCTTACCAATTGCAAGTACATAGACCACAATTTCGTCTTCAATAACTTCGTAAGCTAGGCGATACCCTGCCGTGCGCAATTTTATTTTGTAAACATTATCAAAGCCTCGCAACTTGGATGCAGGCACATGTGGGTTGTCTAAGCGTTCAATGAGCTTCTTTTTAAACTGACTTTTAAGTGGGGCCGCTAGCTTCCCCCATTCCTTTAACGCCGCAGGCAAAAACTTTAACTTATAAGTCATCTATACTGACTTCAACCGCTTGAGATAAATCGCCTCTGCGGCTCTCAACAACTTTAGTTAGTTCATAATCATCCAGTTGTTCCATAATTAGCTCATACATTGGTGCCGGTACTAAGTAAGCTGCGGGCTTGTTATGATTTAATATGGCTATTGCAGCGCCATCTGCTTCATTTAAAAGCGCTGTTGGATTTTTTTTAAGTTCTGAAATACTTGCCGAACAATCAGCTAAAACTTGTCTCATAAAACACCTAAAAAGAACTAAATTAAGCCCTAATTTTAGACCTTTTTTTATT
>NZ_WTKW01000655.1:0-882 GCF_011378745.1 Pseudoalteromonas sp. Z1A6 | reverse complement strand
TTGAAATACCTGATAATTGTTTTTTAAGATTATTATTCTCAACTAAAATTTCTTCTACATTACCTACAGAGTTCTTAAACTGTTGTTGTAACTCAACCAGCTTGGTACTTTGCTCTGTTTTCATTTCATTTAATTCTTTCTGTATTTCTTTTTTAGCATCATCTACGTCAATTTTACGTGCTTGAGTTACTTTGGTTTGCGCTGAGTTAATTTCACTTTGTGTAAGCGTGCCATTTTTTTTCTTTTCCCATAACGCATCATCTTGCTCTGAGCGTTGTTTTGCAAGCTGTGTATTTACACCTTTTATTTCGGCTAAAGTAGGGATTTTTAAATAGGCACCATTTTGAATATGATTAAGATTTTGTTCTAAAAATGAGTTGGGGTTTTTGTTATACAAGGCCTGCATAACTTGATAAATGCTGACGGAGTTATCTGGGCGCACTTTAGCCGCTATACGCCAAAGTGTGTCTGTTGGTTTAATTGGCCCAATAGATCGCCCTTGCGCACCATAGTCAACGCCTTTAGGCCCCTTTAATTGGGTACTGTCTTGAGAGTAAACTGGCGTTACTATCAATGCAGACGCTAATATAATAAGTGTAACTAAACCGCGCATGCTGATCCTTTAATATTTAAATATTAACAAAACACTTAAAGCTTAAGTGCATAAATATTGTTGATTATTGCTGTTATCAGCCAAATGACTGACTCGCATTTATTATTACAATCTATTTTTATTGCAAGCTCTATTCCAATTACAAACTATAAACCAGTTAAGGCTTAATATCCATCGCAACACCTTGAAAATAAATGCCTTAAAACATCTTTATAAATATTAATTTATTGAGTGTTATCAATCAGTTTTTATACTTTTAAAAATAAACG
>NZ_WTKW01000654.1:0-888 GCF_011378745.1 Pseudoalteromonas sp. Z1A6 | reverse complement strand
CCAAACATACTGCTGCAAATTCACCCACCAAAGATCAACACGCCCTAATAACTTATAAGTAGCGTCGCGTAATTTAAGTGCAGCCAGCACTAAAACAGCGATAAAAACGTAGAACCCATACTCGCAAAGTAGCTACGAACGCCCTGAGGCTTAGCATGTTCAGTTGTTATGTGTTCAGGAATATAGCCTTGCTCAAATGCTTTAATGTACACATCGAGTTGTTGGCTTTCTTTTAAGGTCGTGTTTTTTCCGTGCAGCATCATTTGCACTACAAAACATTGGCTTTGTGTAATGTTACTTAAAGTAAGGTTTACAGTACCAGATTCAAGGTCTGCATTGCTCAGCGTTTTTTCAGTAAAATACTGCGCCCCACGCGCACTGGGCTGCGTAGCACTTAGTGAAATAACATCGCTCTCATTTGCGCCATCAGGCAACACACATTGCAGCGTAATGTTATGCGCAGCACTGGCTTTTAGTGACAGCTTTTCATATTCCATAGCGTGGCTCATCGCCGCAGACATAGAATCATCAAATGATTGCTGTGCAAATGTTAGTTGCACTAAGGGTGTACTCATCTTACTTAATCTTCTTGAGTTTATTCATTTATCGGATAGAGATTATCGCGGATCAAAGTTACAGATTTATGACTAATTGCACTAATTAGTACAATTATTGAGTGGTTTGATCAAAGAGGATCTTTGCACTTCTAATATGAAAACAGTTTGTGATACATTTAGAGTAGATAGTTATATACAGCAAGGTCAGGCGAGTGAGTATTGACTAGATAAAGCCGCTAACCAGTAATGCTATGTAAAATGAGTAAATAAAAAATATAATGTAAATTATATTTTAGTGTAAACACTTTATCCCACAGTAAAAAATAATTTA
>NZ_WTKW01000653.1:0-895 GCF_011378745.1 Pseudoalteromonas sp. Z1A6 | reverse complement strand
TCATTCTAATTTTGTGGTTTGTCTGAATTGGGACGATTTACTTTCATATGAAGACTCAGTGAAAGCCCCCGTTGAAAGTATTTTCTTTACCGCAACAGGTGAGTGTATTTCTGACAACTCAAGTTCAGACAAATTTACCAATTATCAAAATATAAGCAAAGTTTTTCAATTAATACAAAAACTGGCTAATGATACTGAAGGTGGAGAACGAACTATATTTTATGAAAGACCCTTAACTTTTGATTTTACACTGTCAGAATCTGACTTAGAGCACGCTGTTGATCTTGAGGTATTAAATAAAATACTAGATAAAGATTTACATAAAGAAGCAATTACTTGTTTGCTTTGCAAGGAGTTGGTGAGTTTCTTAAAAGATGTTGATGTTAAAAAACGTTTTAGTTATTTGATACAACACTTGAGTTCGTTAATATTTAATGTCCAACTGAGCTACCAAGGTTATGTTGAAAACTATACCTTTGATAAAGTCAGAAAAGAATATCAAGAAAAACGTTCTGAATACACTAATAAAGTTTATGATAAATTTGATAGTGTTGCGACGAAACTATTATCCCTGCCTGCTGGTATTTGGTTTGCAACAACACAGATTGAGCCAAGTACCTTTGGTAGTATGGAGTTTGCAAAAAATGTGACGGTGTTAGTCACAGTAGCTTCTCTTGTCGTTATCTTAGTATTCAGCCTATACAGCCAGTACTCAAATTTAGAAATGCTTAAAAAAGAATATGTTAGTTTATTTGATCAACTAGCAGTAAATTTTGAAGATGAAGCTGCTGATATTCGCAAAGCAAAAGAAGAGATTTTAAGTGCAGAAACAAAAGTGCTATTAAAATTAGGCTTTTCTATATTTATTGCACTTGTTTTATTTGGCTTAACTTTT
>NZ_WTKW01000652.1:0-906 GCF_011378745.1 Pseudoalteromonas sp. Z1A6 | reverse complement strand
TAGGGTGATTAATATTTGATAATAAATAATTTGATAGTTTATTCGTGTCTATAAATCTTAGATACGAGAAAATCGTTTGACCTGACGTAATATATCCTGAAAGTTCTTGAGCTACTCTATCAACCGTTAGATGCGCTATATCAAACATCCAATCACTCTTATTAATTTCAAATAAAGACCTTAATTTTCGGCTTTTACCTGAATTATTAGGACCAATAAAAAATGTTATTTGGCGAGTATCCTCTAAGAGCCAAGAATCATCTCCCGTCTTACCTATTTTCCTAATTGAATTAGCATTTACTTCCATGTTTTCTGATCCTTTATAGCTTTTCAGGTTTGAGTGTATTTAATAATTCAATTTGGTCTTCTTTTTTTAACTTACCCAAAGCACAAATTAGTTCAGACAGAATATCTTCTTCACAATAAAAATAAGCTACCGGTACATCAAGCTCTTTAGCAATGCGTTTCATGGTTAAAAAATCAGGGGCATGTTTGCCTTTTTCGTATTGGTTCATGCGAGCACTAGCCGTGTTTGGCTCCATTCCTAATGCCATACCTAGCTGTTGCTGAGTAAGGCCAGCTGCTTTTCTTGCAGATTTTAGGCGTGAAGGTGTTGGAGTTTCCATTTGAATCTTAGCTATGAAATATATATAGCTAAGATTCTCTTAGTATTTAGTAGGTAAGTGTACTAAGGATATTTTAGTTTTCGGTTTATCACATGTTAATGGAGTACAGTCAAAGCACTGCTAGAGCTTTTTGATAACTATGAGTATTTGTTATTTAACTATAGCTTTCAAATTTAAACTATTTAAGTACCCACAAAATCTAAAAATCTATCGATCATATGATCAGGTTGATTATTAGTCATGAAGCTTTGAACGCTATCTTTGAAACTTGGATCAATTA
>NZ_WTKW01000651.1:0-916 GCF_011378745.1 Pseudoalteromonas sp. Z1A6 | reverse complement strand
TTTATCACCACTTTCGGTTTCAGTAAATTGCTGAAAAGAATAGTTTTTAGAAAAACTTGAAAGAGCCTCAATAGATGCTTGATTACTACTTTGTGTATAAGTAAGTTCTAGTGCGCAAACCTTCCCTGCACACTCTAGATCTTGCTGTAAAATAGTGACGTCTTTTAATTCATTTAGAATAAAATCGTTTAGCTTATCTTTACGTATTTGTGCTATTTCAGAGTATTCAATATTAGACATACGCTGCAGTAATATTGAAGTATCATTTTTAAATACGTCGTCCAATGCTTTTGTTGAAACAAATTCTTTTCCACCCTCAGTTGAAACAAATTCTTCAGAGAAAGCGTTAGGGCTTGAAATAGGCAATTTAGATATCGCTGCCACTTTTTGCTCTACAACTTTGTGCTGTTTGACAGATGGTTCAGAGGCTTTACTTAATAGGGTGTTTGGCTCAATTGGAGGCTTAGCTTTTTCATTACTAAGAATGGCTTCATCAGTTGGTTGTATGTGGGTTAGCGGAGGATCTGAAGGCTGCCCAGTGTTTAAAATACCAATACCAAGAATGGCGACAAAAACAAGTGCAATTAAAAATATGTATTTCATTTTACTATCCTTAGAAGAGAAAGGCATACGCCTTTCTAAATGATGCTTATTCCAATCGTATCATACAAGAAACTTGACCACCACCAGAGCACGAATAGCTAACTGTACCACCCTCACCATGAACAACCGTCATGCTACCTGAGGTGCAACGGCATGTCATTGTTGCATAGGTAAATGTACTCATTGTGATTAAAAAAAACGCTAAAATAACTGTAATTTTTTTGATAAATTCATAATAATCCTTAATCGTGATTTCGAACTTTAATGTTACCTTATTGTTTTTTTTGTAAATAACTATTTTCTAGGTGGTTTA
>NZ_WTKW01000650.1:0-936 GCF_011378745.1 Pseudoalteromonas sp. Z1A6 | reverse complement strand
ATTTAATTCGTTAAATTGATCAAAGATTTATGCAGGTTGGTATAAGTTTACGAAACACAAAAAAGCAGCATTTAAGTAAACTTAAGTGCTGCCAAAGGGATGTTAAATAACGTTTGCTGTACTAATTGTGTTTAAAGCTAAATAACTGATAACCTTTAAGCTCTGGCACTTGCATTACTAATTGCTCTTCTTGTTTTGCGATATCAGCAAAGTTTTCACATAAAGAGTTAGCGCGTTCTTCAAGTGCGCTTGCATGTAGCTCTACTTTTTCTTCTATTTGAGCACCCATATTTTCCATGCGTTGCTCAAAGGCATCCATATCGCCGCCTGAACCAAGTAACTCAGAACCTAAAGCCACTAAAATGCTGCCCATTGATTGCATTACTGCTGATTCAACCGCTGTTTCTATTTGCTCTTCAAATTGTTGCTCAAAGTTTTCACCAAATTGATTAAAACTTTGTTGGCCCATTACAAATGTACCTTGCTGGTAAAATGTATTTTCTACCTCAATTTTAATGTCGTCCATAAGCTCAGACATATTATCAAGACCGTCAATATTAAATGCATTGCCTACTTCTTCTAATGCTACACCGGCAATTTTAACACCCTCTAACGCTATATTAGCTACTTCAGGTAATTGAGTGCGTAAGCTGTCAGAGTACTTATTCAGTGCTTCGCGTTGTGAGCTATTAAGCGCTACAAGCTCGCCATTTACGGTTAAGTCACCATGGGCATTAAATTGCATAGTTTTATTATTGGCAGTAAAAATTTCTAATTCGTTTGGTTTAATACGTACATCGTTTTTAAATTCGACGTTACATTCATCGTTACTAAATGAAATTGCAGAATCGTTGTCGTTATGAGCCATAGCGGCTGGCGTACAAATTAATGCGCTAACTAATAGTAATTTTTTCATGTTTGTTCTCTACTTTTTGT
>NZ_WTKW01000065.1:0-14999 GCF_011378745.1 Pseudoalteromonas sp. Z1A6 | reverse complement strand
GTTTTTTAAATATAAAAAATCCGATAGGGCATGCCATATCGGATCTTTATTTAACTCATTTAATTTAAGTATAAATTAAAAACTGTAGGTGATGTTGCCATATAAAAATCGACCATCTAAACCGTATGGTGCATACGGCGTATACGGGAAAATCTGACCGAAATCAGAGTAACCAATGTTATTTACTGTAGCTTGCGGGTACTGATCGAATAAGTTATTAGCGCCTAATGCAAATTTCCATTCATCATTAGGACGATAAGCAACTTCTAGATCGGTTATCCATTTTGCATCTAGGTATTCATCGCGATCACTTGTTGTAGAAATATCTGCAACTTCACCGTAACGTGTTGCGCGCAGTGTTGTTTGCCATTCGTTAAAGTTCCAAACAGCAGATAAGTTCCACTTGCTATCAGGTGTACCTTCTTCAAAACGACCCACTTCGCGACGAGCAAACACTACGTAGTCATCACCTAAAGAGTTAAGCTGCTCTGGGTTGTCGTCAACATGAGTAACTTCGGTGTCGTTAAAGTTAGCGGCTGCATTTAAACGTAAATCGCCTAGGTTATCTAATTCAAGCGTGTACGTTGCAACTATATCTATACCCTGTGTACGTGAGTCAATCGCGTTGGTAAAGTAGCGTACGCTTTCGGTATTTAACTCACCCGCATCGGCTAAAATTTGTTGTACAGCTTCACCCGATAAATTTTCAGATAAAACAACACGATCATCAATATCAATACGGTATGCATCAACCGTAAGGCTAAAGTTACCTTGAGTGTATACAAAGCCTGCTGTTAAGTTTACAGAATCTTCTGCATCTAGCTCTTTTGCGCCCAATGCTTGTGCTGCTGGCGCGTCACTTGGAAACAAGCCAACTTCAAATGGTTGATTGTTTTCAAGCACAGTTGAAATTTGACGATATGAGCTTTGTGCTAAAGACGGCGCGCGAAAGCCTGTACTTAGCGCACCACGTAACGATAGATTATCGGTTAGGCTGTAACGTGTTGCTAGTTTTGACGTGAACGTATCGCCAAAGTCGCTGTAATCTTCGTAACGACTCGCTAAAACAACATTCCATTTTTCTGTTAAGTAGGTGTCAAATTCAACAAAGAGGGCAACGTTATGGCGGCTTTCGTCAGTTACGCTCTCAGGACCAAAACCAGATAGTACTTGTGCGCCGCCGGCAGCAATTGGGTTGCCGTCGCTATCTAGCGCAGTAATATAAGAGGCTTCTTCGCCTTGTTCTATTTTGTAGCTTTCGTGGCGGTATTCAGTACCTACGGTAAAAAATACGTCATCAGGTAAGCCTAAATCGAGAGTGGTATTGGCCGTTGCGTTTACTAAAAACTGATCGTAAACCAATGCACCGTTGTCAAATTCGGTTGGGCTGTCGGCACCTAGTGATGTATTAATACTATTTACAACACCGAAACCAAAGTCGTTGCGGCCGTAGTTGGTACTTACATCCCATGTCCAGTCGTTAGTTTCGCCTTGTAAGCCCAATGCAAATGAGTAGTCTTGTACGTCTGTTTCAATTTGCGGTAAAAAGCCATCTGGGTACACTTCTAAAACGTTACGGCTGTCTTTTGCTCGGCGGTAAAAACCACCTGAATTACCTTCACGCTTTGAGTAGCTACCAAATGAATAAAGGTTTAAGCCGTTATCTAAATCGTAACCCATGTTGTAAAACAACGCGTAATCTTCAAGGTCTGCTTTACCAAAGCGGTGGTTGTAACGATCGATAGTAAATTCGCGTGGGTCTAGGCTGCCATCATCAAGGCGACTGTATTGTTCGCGTGGGTCAAAGCCTGAGCGTTGAGTTGAGTCGTTATCGCGGTACTCAATGGATACGTTTACAAAGCCGTTATCAGATAACGAAAAGCCAGAGTTTGCACTAACAGTGCGTGTTGCGCCGTCGTTTACTTCTCTATCGCCGCCGGTATTAAATGCAAGGTTACCGTTTGCATCTGCGTAGGTGCTTTCTAGCTGAGATACGCCAGCCATTTGTGTATCGTATTTACCGTACGTTACGCTTACGCTACCGCCTTCTGAGGCATCTTTAAGTACAATGTTAATTACCCCAGCAATTGCATCAGAACCGTACTGTGCGGCCGCACCATCGCGTAGTACTTCAACACGTTTAATGGCTGAAGTTGGAATCATGTTTAAATCAACAGCTGTAGAGCCTCGGCCAACAACACCCGCTAAGTTTAATAGCGCACCAGCGTGGCGGCGCTTACCATTAATAAGCACTAATGTGTGATCGGGTGCTAAACCACGTAAAACAGCAGGTTTTGCATGGTCAGTACCATCACCCATAGTGGCACTTGGGTAGTTAAAGCTAGGTACTTGGTTTGCTAGTATTTGGCTTATTTCTAGCTGACCGGTACTTTGCATATCACCGCTGGTAATAATGTCTACGGGTACCGTACTTTCGGCAATACTGCGTAGGCTTCTGCGAGTACCGGTAACCGAAATTACTTCGATATTCTTTTCTGCTTGATTATCTTGCTCTGCGGCAACGGCCATAGAGTAAGGTGTGCTAAGTGCAGTGGTAACGGCCAAGCTAAGTGCGAGTTTATTTGCAGATAAACGCTTAAAAGTCATTAATTGTTCCCCAAGAGCTGCTAGTCGAAAAGGAGCGCATCATATAGAAGCGACTACCCTAGTGCAAAGATAAAAACTATCTAAGATATTCTAAGTTGTTAACACATAAGGTCACTGTTTACGCGCGATATAGGCGTTTGGATCGTTGTAGTTGCAATCTTGTGTCGAATGGTTGCGAATTCAAGGGAATTTTAGATAAAAGTTAGTAAGACGTAAAAAGGCCAAGCAAATACTTGGCCTTTCAATTTTTTAAATTTAGTAATTAAAATTATTCAGGGGCAACTTCAAGCGTTGTAAATAATGCATAACGTCCTGCATCTACGCCTTCTTCGTTTACGGTAACCTTGTTAGAAGTTTCGATTAGGTATAGGCCTGGTTCTTTCCACGTAATTGTAAACATACCTTCTTTATCGGTCGTTACTTTTACTTCGCCACGGTCGTTACGGTAGCGTGTGTCGCCTTTTAAAATACTTACTTCAACGCCTTCACCAGCAGATTTACCATCTTGTAGTAACTGAAAACGTGCTTGTTCACCTACAAATAAATCGTTTGGATGCGTTGGACCGCTAAGCTCTAAGCCTAAACCTAATAGGGCAGGCTTTGAGGTGCCATTTCGGCTTACAAATGTATCTACTGTTGAAACAACCTTCGTTGTAGTTACATCTTTTGCATTGCTAGGTAACTCGGCGTCTGTTTTCTTACCAAATACACGCTTGCGCTTACCTTCTTCGTTTTTATAGAAGGTCATGTACATTGGCTTTTGGGTCATTGCAATGTGATAAGTGCCTTGCTCTGTTAAGCTTACCGCAGCTGAGCTTTTACGTTTTAAGTAATAAGCACGGATGGTTTCAGATACTGGCTCACCATTAGGCGCAAGTGCCATTAATAATGTGTCGTCGTACTCGGCGCCTTTTTCTTTAGGTTTAAAGGCTTTGTCTGGTGCAAAAATTTCGTTTGAAATACTTGCGTCAATCATTACGTAATGCGCTTTATCGCCTGATAAAGATGTATGCGAAGGTAGTAACCAACGTCCGTGTGCACTTGCCGAAGTTGACACTAAAGCAGATAAGCTCAATGCGCCGATTAATGCCGTTTTTAATAAATTAATTTTCATTGTATTTCCTTAAATTTAAATGATTAAGTAGCAGCTACTTAGTGCTTACAGTGACGAAGCTTTTAGAAAACTCGTTTTTACCATCAATTGTTAGTTTGCCTGATTTAGTTAAATCAAGCTCAACACGGGTGTAGTCTCTGCCGCCTTCTTCGCGTACAACTTCAATATTTAGTAAGTATTTACCTGGTTTTACTGGGTTACCGTCTAAATCATTACCTTGCCAGTTTATGGTGTAAGTACCCGCGCGCTTGGTTGCGCCGCTAATGCCATCAAAGTTGGCATCGCTTTTACCGGCTTTACGCCACCATTGGCGTAAGTCTTTAAACCATTCTGCTTTTTGTACCCAAAGTGCAAGCGTTGTAACGTGTTTGCGCTCTGGTGTTTCAAGCCAAACTGCAACGTATGGACGGTGATACGGTTGTACTTCTAAGTCGGGAAGCGTTAATTCAACCTCTAGCTGTGGTGTTTGCGCATGCGCCGTTGTTTGAAAAAACGCAGCTACAAGCAGTAATGCGGCGCTTATAAATAATTTAAATTTAACCATTAAGACACTCCTTTTATTTGTGGAACCCAACATAAATAAATAACCAGTGGAGTTGCGACTCCTAGTAAGGTTATCCATATTCCTGCTAAGCGTTTTTTTCTATTTTGAAACAAAATAATCATGCCGGTGATGGCAAATAAAATCATTAGTACGGCAGATATATCAATTACCCAACTCCATACTTCACCGCTGTGGCGGCCTTTATGTAAGTCGCCAATGAGGCTTAAAAAGCCACCTGTTTGGTAATCAAGGTTTAACTCGCCAGTTGTAAAATCAAGCTCTGCGTAGGCAAACCCTGCAGGCAGTGGGTAGTCGAGCATGACAAGCGCGTCTTCTTTTTCCCACTCAATGCTTTTTACTTTTGTAAGTGCATATTGCTCGGCTAAGTAAGCTTCTATTTCTGGGTAAAGCGTTGGCAAGGTATTTAGCTGCTCATTTGCTTTGGTAACTAGCTCTGCAGGAATCGTTGCGGTTACTTGACCGTTATTTTTATCGTTTTTAAGCCAATCGACGTGATTAAGCACAATGCCGCTAACGCAAAATAAAATAAGCAAAAAAAACAAAGCTGTAGAAATATAAATATGTAGAGCACGGCTTGTACTATACAAAGCCCGCTTATTAATAAACGACATAAAAACAGTAAATAAATTAAATTTACAACATGATAATGATTTGCATTAGCTATTACAAATTTACTTACTTATCTTTACATAAAAACTTTAAAACAGAGGTGGTATGCAGGTAAAAAATGAATATTTAATGCTTAGGGGGGCTGGAGGGTCTTAAAATAAGGTAAATCATTACCGATACTTCTATTACTGCAACGAGATAAATAACCCAAATAGGGGCGGCTGAATACAGTAAAAATATAAATCCAATTAACATGCCAATGGCGGCGTAGCATTTGGCTTTAACAGGCACTACTTTATGGGCTTGCCATTGCTGCAGAGTTACACCGTAACGAGGGTGGTTTAACAGCCATTGTTCAAGCGCGGGTGATGAGCGAGTAAAGCAGGTGAGCGCTAAAATAAAAAATATAGTGGTAGGCATGACCGGTAACACAATGCCAATAATACCCAAGGCTACAAGTATTAAGCCAAGCGCTTTAAACCATAAGTTTTTATAACAAATAAACACTGCTTTTATATTCACTTAGGCTCTTTTTAGGCGTGTTATGGTATCTCTAATTGTAGGCTAAATAGCTATTAATTCGAAGCTTAAAATCAATAAAAAAGGGCAAACTAAGTTTGCCCTTTTAAAAATAAATGCGGTTAACAGTTTAGAAGTAGTAACCAATATTTATGTTGAAGCGACGTTCTGTATCGCCATCACCAATAATTGTTCCGCCAATAAATGGCTGGTTACGTGCTTGAATAAAGTCGAAGTAACTAAAGAAACCACCTGCAGCAACACTCATACCCGTTACGTTCATCCATGTATCTGCGCTATCGTCAGACTTGTCATAAATAATGCCGTAATCGTTGTAAAATTGAATGTCGGTAACTGGGCCCCAATCAAGCGAGTAATTATAAGCAACGTTAAAGTTAGTCATAGTTGCTTCGCTAGATACAGTGTCATAATAAGCATACGCACCAACAACAAAGCGGTCGCTGCTGTCGTCTAGATCGTAGTCGTATTCACCGTGTTGAAATTGGATATTCCAGTTGTTAATTGTGCTATCAACATGAAATGCCCATGCACCGTAGTTACCTGCACGATCGTTACCGTCATGTAAACCACCACTTAATAATGATACACCCACATCGGTAGTTATATTTTTGCTGTGCTCAATTTGGTATGTTGCACGCCCGGCAAACGTATTGTATTCGCCTATGCGAGAGCCTGGTGCATCGTATGTACCTTCCTCTGCTGAGCGACTACCAATAATGTCGTAAGAGTAACGATGGTTAATATCTGAAGAGCCACCGTCTATACCACCTAGCTCATCATTTTTGAAAAAGCCTAGGTCTAGTTTCCAGTTATCTTTAAGTTTACGTTTTACTACTACACCTAAATCAAAATCGTCTTCTAGACCTACGTAATAATTAGTACTGAAAAAGTAGCTGTGTGAGTTGTATGGGCCATTACCAAAAGGCACGGGTGCAATACCTGCTTGTCCTTCCCAGCCATCTGCAAACTCGTAACCTAAGTAAGCATACTTAACAACGGTCATGTAATCGTAAAAACGTATTTCGCCGTTAAGTGAAATATCGTTAATCTCACCAGATACATTTATACGGAAAATATCAAAATCAAAATCGCCACCGCGATCTTGGGTATCTTCATCGTATGTGTTGGTGCTGTAATTAAAGCGTATTGCTCCACCAACTTTAATGCCTTCATCTTTTTTCTCAGGTTCAGCTGCGGCAACTTCAACTACTTTTTGATCAGATTTTTTACTGATGTTTGCAACTTGTTGTTCGTGCTGCTTATTAATTTGCTGTTGTTTTGTTTTTTCATCAGCTAACTTATTTTCAAGCAATTGCATTTGTTGCTTTAGCTGTTTAAGTTGGCTTTGTAGTGTGTCTAGATCATCAGACGCATAAGAAGTGCTTGTAACACCACCTAGGACTAGTGCTAGTGTTAATTTTGAGAGTTTAGTCATAATAGCCGCTCTGCTTGTGATTAAAAAATAAAAAATTCAAGACGTCAAAAAACGCCTTACGTTTAGAGTAAGTACAAAACTATGTATTTTTTTTATTGTTTATTCTTTAGGAGCTTGAGTAAGTGCACCAACTTCTAGAAGGGGCGATGCATCTAATTTATCTGCATCCATCATCGCGGCTACACGCTGCATTGATGAGAGTAAAAGGCTCTGTTCCCACTCAGCAAGCGCAGAAAACTTTTCAATAAAGTGTTCTTGCAATGGCTGAGGTGCTTTATCAAGTAACTCTTTTCCTTTCTCGGTGAGGTATAAGCTCACTCTGCGTTTATCCATTTGACTGCGTACGCGTGTTACTAAGTTTCTGCTTTCTATTCTGTCGAGAATATTGGTGACCGTTGCTGGGCTTAAATTTACGTTTTGAGCAATACGGCTCGCCGTTATCCCATCGGTTTTTTTAACTTCTTGCATTATAAGCAATTGTGGGCCAGTTAAACCCGAAGTTTTATTTAGCTGCTTAGAATGTAAGTCAATCGCGCGGATCACTTTACGTAAAGAAACCAATAACTCGTCATATTTTTGCATTTGCTTATCTCATCGATGGGGCGGTAGTTTGCCGTAATCGCGAAATGTTACACATCAAATAAATTGAATTCAAACAATATATTGCACATTAGGCCGCTTTTGTTGGTTTTTAATAGTTAGAGCAGTAACTAATGTAAAATTATATTGTTTAAATTATAGTAAATTTTCTTAGCATCTTGTGTGCATTAAGTTGCGCACAGTACGTATGTTGTGAATAATTGGCAAGTCTTATTGTATAGACTTTAGTATTATTCATTTACAGCTGTTAGTACAAAGTAATTGTTTGTGAGTTTACTGTATATGTATTAATCGGCAATGAACAAATTCAGCAATCAATATTTAATATCAATAGCGTATACTTTAAGCATGCATTATTGTTTCTGCACAAATATTAAAAATCTTTAGTATCAGTATTATAGGGGAAGGTATGAAATTATCGCCATCAGTTAGCATTGAGCAAAGCGAAACCGGTCTTGAGTTTATTAAAGTAGCTAGTGCAAAGTGCGATGCAAAAATATTCTTGCAAGGTGGGCAAATTACCCAATTTACCCCTAAAAATAATGAGCCGCTTATTTGGGTATCGCAAGAAGAAACCTATCAAGAAGGGGCAAGTATTCGAGGTGGTATTCCTGTTTGTTGGCCGTGGTTTGGTACACACGCTAATGATGGCTGGCCTGCTCATGGTTTTGCGCGCACAAGCGTGTGGCAAGCCGATGAAGTACACGAATCTGATGAGCAAATTACGGTTAGTTTAAAGTTACCTATGAAGCTAGTTAATACAACGTATTGGCCGCATCAGTCAGCATTAAAAGTGGAGTTTATATTAAGTGATAAGTTACAGGTTCGCTTAACTACGACTAACTTAGGAAATACGCCATTTAGCTTTACTCAAGCGCTGCATACCTATTTTCCTACATCAGACATTACAAATACCCATGTTGATGGTTTGCAAGGCGCGCAATATATTGAGTTTAGTGAAGGGCCATTTGTGCAAAATGACGTTGTAAGTTTTGAGCGCGAAACCGACATGATTTATACACAAGCAAGTGCAGTACAAACTATTAATACGCCAGAAGGTGTTATTAATGTGATCCGTGAAAATTCAAACTCGTGTGTACTGTGGAATCCATGGATAGAAAAATCCAAACGCTTATCTAACTTTGCTGATGATGAGTATAAAACAATGCTCTGCCTAGAGGCTGCTAATGTACTGACAGATAAAGTAACGCTTGAGCCAAAGCAAAGTCATACATTAGTAACCACCATTAGCTGGGTTAATTAATAATCCCGATAGGATGCAATTGTGTTTAACAATCAACAAATAATGGATTTACCAGCGCACACCGCCATTAGCTTTAAGCCTTTAGCTGACAAGGCCTTATTACATACTCAGCTTAACTGGCTTACATTTTATATTCCGTTAATTGGGGTACTTATTGCGGTTTGTTATTTTAACGAAGCTTTTGCAGAGAGAGCGCAAACTTACTTGCTAATTGGTATGCCCGTTTTAGTAGCTGTATCCATGTTGTACAACATGGTTAGCATAAGGCTGCAAGGTTTTGCGGTACGAAACCACGATATTGCTTTTAAAAAAGGCGTTATTTGGCAACAAGTAACGGTATTGCCTTTAGCGCGAGTACAACATATGGAAATACATCAGGGGCCAATAGAGCGAAAGCTTAGCCTTGCGAGCATCAAATTATTTAGCGCAGGCGGCGTAAGTGCCGATTTACAAATTAGTGGGTTAACCCATGATGATTGTAAAAATATGCGCCAATTTGTACAGAACTACCGTCAAGACGATACGGCTCCTCAGGCGGTTTTAGTTGATGAGTAATAGTATTATTGAAGAGCAAACTAGCTCAAGTGATTGGCAAAAAGTATCGTCTTGGGCGCTTTTATATTTTGTTGTGCATTTTAGTGTGCGCTTTGTAAAAGATGGCCTTTTAAACTTACTGCCTATGTTTGTAGTATTTGTTACTCAAGTAGAAAATAAATTATTTTGGGCGCAAGTTGCAGGTGGTATTGCGCTGATTTCGTTGCTTGTTTACTCATTTTTATATTATTTAAATTTTAAGTTTTGTATTAGTAGCGATAACGAAATATTGCTTAACAAAGGCGTATTTAAAAAAGAGCGACTTACGCTTAAATTTGGCCGCGTACAAAATGTTAATATTGCCGAGCCATTTTATTTTACCCCCGTAAACTTAGTTAATTGTATTTTTGATGCTGCAGGCAGTGTGTCGCAAGAAGTTGTTTTACCCGGCGTCACTAAAGACTACGCACAGCAAATGCGTAAACAAATATTTGCTTTTAAAGCGCAGCAACAAGAAGAAATACAAAGCACTGAGCAAAGCGAAGTAGATACTATTGAAAATAGCCTAAGCATTAGCAATAAAGAAATAGCCAAATTTGGTTTAATGTCGAATATGGCTATTTTAGCAATCGCTGCTTTTGCCCCTTTTATAAACCTGATTGTTGATTTTTTAGAGAAGCAAATTATTGCTAAAGTAGAAGGCTTTTATCAGCAAGAGCTTGGCATGCTGGCAAGTGCTGCTACCTTTGCGATGATCACCTTAATTGTTTTGCTAGTTTTGGTAGCGGTGATGCTATCGGTGACTATGTCGCTTATTCGTTTTTATAATTTTGAGCTTTACTTTAAAGGTCAAAAATTTAAACGTATTGCAGGCTTGTTAGAGCGCCATCAGCTTTCGATGAGCATGGATAAAGTGCAATCTATTGTTATAAAGCAAAACTTAATGGGCCGATTACTAAAGCGATTTACTGTGGAGTGTTTGCAAGCAAGTAGCGGTGGTTTAGTTGCAGGTGTTGCGGCTAAACAAAATAAACAAACCTTAGTGTTACCTGTATTAAATAGCGAACAAGTTGATAGCGTATGCCAATGGATTTACCCGTGGTTTAACAGTAAAAAACTCGCTTTTAAGCGCGCAGAGCGAGCGCTTTTGTATAAAAATTTAGGCTTTTATTCATTGTTACCCAGTGCGCTAGTGTTTGGCTTTTGTTTTATTGCCGATATTAACACTTTGATTAGCCTTGGTGTTTTGGTGGTGTTTTCTGGCTTGGTAACCTTATCGTATCAGCGTTATGGTTATTACATGCATGAGGATAATGGTCGATTTTACATGGTTGTACGCAAAGGGTTGATTGGCGTTCATTACCGTGTTTTTGAGCTTTATAAAGCGCAAAGTGCACGCAGTATAAGTACGTACTTAATGCGCAAATCAGGCTTAAAAAGCTTATACATACAACTTGCTTCGGGCTTTGTATTTATGCCCTACATAAAGCAGCAAGATGCTGACTTTATTATTGATTTTACAATTAAGCAGATTGAGTCAGATACTCGCAGCTGGATGTAAACTCCCCTAATAAAACATGTGTAAATACACATTTGCACATGCTTTATTACACTTTCTTACTGCCCATGAAAGACATTTAATAATACCCTAGATAGTATTAAGGAATTCTTTTAGGGACGCTCATGAAAAAAACACTTATCGCATCAGCTTTATTACTAGCAGCACCAAGCTTTGCAGCCGATTGGCAAACTATTCATACCGAACATTTTAATATTCACTACAGTATTGAGCATGCTGATTTTGCTAAATCAACTGCAACAGAGCTTGAAATAGTTCGCACTAAAGTGCTTGAGCAGCAAAACCGAGCACTTGATAAAACAGTTGATGTAGTGGTGTTTGATCCCCTAAATGCAGCAAACGGCTTTGCGCTACCTACCTCAAGTAACCCTGTAATGGCACTTTTTACAACCCCACCACAATCCGACACAGTTATATCAAACAGCTCTGGCTGGCAGCAGTTGCTTGTACTGCATGAATATATTCACTTAGTGCACTTAGCACAGCCTACACGCAATCACTGGCAGCAGAAAGTACGTGGTATATGGGATTTATACGACTTAACCTACAGTGATACGCCGCGCTGGGTAGCCGAAGGTTATGCCACATTGATTGAGTCTAAAATGACGGGTCGTGGACGTTTGTTTGATAACTACTCAGAGTCCATACTGCGAGAATTTGCTCAACAGGGCGCACTGCCAACCTATGGGCAGTTAAATGGCGAGCAGGGCTTTATGGGCGGCTCAATGGCGTATTTAATGGGTAGTCGCTTTTTAAATTGGTTAGAGAAAAACTATTCAGAACAAACACTCGATAGTGTTTGGACGCGAATGCAAGGCGTAAAAACGCGTGATTTTGATGAGGCATTTAGCGGTGTGTTTGGGCAAAGTGCAGCCAAGCTATATCGCCGATTTATAGCTGAATATACCTATAAAGCAATGCAAATAGAGCAAGGGGAGTCGTTACTTAATAGTGAACTTTGGCTTGAGCTTAACTTATATGCAAGTAACCCAGTACTTTCAAAAGATGGTAGTAAAATTGCGATTGTTGAGCGAGATAAAGAGAGTAATACCAAGCTTATAATTTATAGCACGGATGACAACATTAAAGCGCAAGAAGAGTTTACTAAAGCGCAAAAAGAGCTACTCGAAAACGATGCACAAGATATTCCCGATACAGCGCCCAGTGTGTTTAAGCGCGAACAAAAGCAAGTGCTTAATCAAATAAACCGAGCCGGTATTGCAAATCCTCAATGGGTAAATAGCACAACTTTATATTTCAATGCGTACAGCAATGAAGAGTCGGGTATTTATAACAAAGTGTCTGACATATTTAGCTATAACACTGACACTGGAAATATTACACAACTTACCGAACTTGCTGGTATACGACGATTTAGCGTAACCAGTAACGGCGAAACCTTGTATGGCGAGCAAATAAGAGATGGCTACTCTGAATTAGTAAAGGTTGATCTCAATACGCAAACCATCACACCATTATTTACAAAAAGCCTTGAGACAACTTACGATTACCCAATACTCAGTCCTGATGAAACTAAATTAGCTTATTTATCAACGTCATTAAATGAAAATTGGCAATTGTATATACAAGGTATAAACGGCGAACAACAGCTATCAGTACCTATGCCAAACGGGTATCAATATTTAAGTCAGCCAAGCTTTAGCCATAATGGCGAGTCACTTTACTTTGTTGCAGGTTTAAATAGCGCCACCGATATTTATAACTACAACATAGAGAGTAAAACACTCACCAAGTTAACCCAAGGGCAAGAGGCCGTTGCCCACCCAATTGAAATGGCTGATGGCTCGTTACTCTATTTTTCGATAACTGCAGATGGGCCAAATGTAAAAACACTGCCAAAAGCTATAAAAAGCACTGTAGTTACTGAGTTTGCAGCTAACAAAAAAGCACCGCTGCTAATAGTAAACGAACATACACTTCCAAAAGCTAAAATATATAAGCACGAAACTACAGAGCAAACAAATTACAACGTGCTCGACCAGCACGCTACTTTCGCGATTGGCTCTCAATATTATTCGGCTTCTACCAGTTTGTTAGATTTAAGCATTAAAAGTAGCGACTTATTAAAGCAGCTCGACTTACAAGCGGGTTATAGCACTGATTTACACGATGGGGCATTGCACGGTGGTTATGTGCAGGCAAAATATAATGCGCTTGATGTAAAACTGAAACTTGCACTGTTTGACTACAATTTAGATACATCGCGCCAGTATCAGCAAAGTCTAAGTGCAGACATGGATGCCCGTGGTGGTTTTGCCGCAATAAGTTACCCCGTTAAATTTGGACAGTTAAGTTTAACGCCAGAGCTTGCCTACAATTACACTGATTATAAGCAAAGCCATAAAAATTGGACGCGTTTAGGCGTTGCTCAAAATTGGCAATATGATCGTCAAGACTTTGCTATAGGCCAAAGTATTTATGCGAGTTGGTACGATGGCAGTAGTAAGAGCAATAGTTGGCAAGGTTACGATTTAGCCGCCAAAATTTTTGGTAAAGCGTTTGGTATTCCTCTTTATGCAAACTTTGATCAAAAGCAACGTGACGACAGCAGCCTTGCATTAGGTGGCTTTAGCTCAAATCTTATTAATCAGCAGCAAAATAGTGAATATGTACTTTCATCTGAGCTGCCTTTTTACAGCGCAACTGCAAAGCGCTATCAAGGCTACGGTGGCGGCTTTAGCTTTAAAGAAGGCATGCCGTGGCTTTATTATAAGCAACATCAACTCGACGACACCGTATATGCACAAAGTTACGGCTTAAAGTACCAAGGTGATTTTAGTTTTGGAATGGGGCCTGCAGGCGTAAATGATTTAACATTTAATATGGGACTGTCGCGAGTAGAAGGCGACAGTTTTGAAGATGAAATGCGTGCTTGGCTGAGCTTTTATTACTCCCTTTAGCGTTTAAAGTTAACCACGGTTTGGCTAAGTTATTTGTCCATTTGTAACGACAGTAACTTAGCTTGATATACATCGAGTTTTTGATTATCACGTTCTAGTTCAATTGCTTTCTCAAGTAAGGTTTGTGTTTGTTTAATATTACCTTGTTGATAGCGAACTTTTGCGAGTTCCAAGTATAGCTCAGCAATGTAAGGCGCTTTAGTAATAGCTTGCTCAAGGTGTGCTTTAGCCTGATGAGCGTGGCCAGCTTGTAAGTTGTTTTTAGCGATCACTAGTAATTCGTATGGGTCTTTCTCTTTATTAACTAATTGTGAGGTGAGCTCTTTAACAAGCTCTTTGTCGCCTAACTTTTTAGCTAAAAGCTGATAGTTGCTGATTAAATTAATGCTTATTTCGTTATTACTAAGTGCTGTTTGATAGATGTTTTTAGCGCTTTGTAAATCACCAGCTCGGCGATGTAAAATGCCAGCTATGTTAAATAGCTCTGCATCATTTGGTGTAAATTTATTCGCTTGTAGAATAAGTGAGTAAGCAATATCCAGCTGTTTGTCTGCTAGCGCTGTTGCAGCTAAATTACTGTAAAACTTAGAAACTAAATCGTTATAGTCTGCGCTGCTTGAATAAAAACTGCGACGAGTAGGGAAGTAATCAATTAAGGTGCCCGCTCTGAAAAACTCAATTATATTATCATCTTTTTTCTCTACTTTTGGAGCATATACTTTTGTTCTAAAGTGATTAGCGACATAAACAACATTATTTTCTTTTGCGTATATGGGCTTACTTGTAACTTCTTGAAAGCTTGTTTCTAACCCAAGAGCTTGTGCGTAGCTTTGCGTTAAAATGGCTAAACTAATGCAATTACCTTGCGAACGCTTTAGGGTTTGAGCTGAACTAAGTGTATCGCCATGGTATTTAAAGTTAGCTATCTGGCTTTCGAGGTAGTTGTAAATTATGCGGTCATCACGGATTTGGGATAGCTTTTGGTTTTCGGCGTAAGCTAAAAACATTTCTTTTTCAGCATCCGGTAACTCAAAAATACTGTGCTCGGAAGGTGTGTCGAGTTTATTAAACAAAGAATGGTTTAATAGTTGTTCAAGCCCTACTTGTTGTTCTACTTGCTGAACCTTGGTTGTGTTACATCCAACTAAAAATAAAAAGGTAATACTAATAACTATTTTGATAAATATCATAACCCACTCCTTTGTTAATTTTTACATTACAATGTGGTGGG
>NZ_WTKW01000649.1:0-952 GCF_011378745.1 Pseudoalteromonas sp. Z1A6 | reverse complement strand
CTTATCGCTATAATAGATCACTAATTTAATGCAATTGGTATAATTAAGCTTGTTTAGCTTTTAAACGCGCTAAACGTGCTACTTGATGAGTAGACGTTAAGAAAGAATAAATTGGTGCTAAGTAACCACGTTTACGAAGCTCTAAGAAATCAGCATCGCTTAACTCGTTTAGCTTTTTCTCATCGATAAGGTAAATACCGTTGATGTCTTTTTTCTCGCCTTTAATGTCTACTGTAAGCGTTTGCGCAATTAGTAGCTCTTTATCAGCAAGGAATTTAGTGAACGCTTCAGTTACTTGAGAAAACTCAATAAAAGATACAAGCGCTTCTTTACGACGTTTTAGGTAATCTGTTTCTTCGCCGTTTTCAAATAATGCATTACCTTCGTCTTCACCAACAAGCGCACTTGCTTCGTCAATTACGATACCGTATTGATCTTGATCTGGGTGTTTAACTAAGCCCAGTGGGTAACGAGTAGATGCCATAGGTGCAAATGCTGCAGTCCATTTACCATCTTCTACAAAAAGGTTTTCGCCTGGCTCTAAGCCAAACATAGCAACAGCTTGAAAAGTGCCGCTTTCGTTGTTTTTAACGAATGACATTGGAAACTCGTTTGCTACGCGTGCAAACTCATGTGCAACTACTGGCACTAAATGTTGAGTTTTCATGAATTCTACATTGATGCCGTTTTGAATTTTAGTGTTGGCATGCTTTTCGTTGTGTAAAGGCTGTACTTGTTGCTCCGCCATGTTACTGCTCCGTTTATTTTAATTTATATGTTTCATTGTTAATACCTTTAGGCTAATGCTTTTGAGCTAAAAAAGGAAGGGAAACTTTTATGACAGCGACCATGAAAAAATAAAATCTAACCAAATCTGAGCGTTGCTAAAAAACATACAGCTCAAACTCATAAATTCTGTTCAAAAACAACACACTTCATGGTTGATTTTAAT
>NZ_WTKW01000648.1:0-955 GCF_011378745.1 Pseudoalteromonas sp. Z1A6 | reverse complement strand
CTAGTGTAGCGGCAGAGAAAATTGGTTCTAACCAAGTTAATTTACAAGGCGCGGCTAATACTGGCTTTGGTTCTGCTAGTGCAGCAAATTCGGTTGGAGCAGCTGCCTATACAATTGATGGCCGAAATAGTGCAACTGTTAATATTGCAGCAGGCTCTAGCGCTAAAGCTGGTGCAGCATCTATCAATGAATTTTCATCTTCTACAGGCGTTACAGCACAGGCAAGAACTGAAGCTGAGTTAGTAATATCAGTTCCTGGCGCTGCCGATGGAACTGTAAGTTTCTCTTTAAATGATGAAAAAGTATCTTACGCAACAACAGGTAATGTTACCAGTGATCAGCAAGCAATGGCTGAAGCAATTAATGCATCAACCGATGAGCATGGTGTAACTGCTTCAATCGATAATGGAGTATTTACAGTATCTAATAACGAAGGGGAGGATATTGCTCTTACTAATTTTAGTGCTTTAGATTCTGCAGGTGCTAATGTTGCTACCGAAGTAGCTGTTAAAGCCCAAGGTTACGATGGTAAAGATGATACTGATTTTGATTTGGTAAGTGGTACAACTGTAGCTGTAAACATTACAGGGGGAATTCAATTAAACTCTTCAGAAACATTTACTGCAGCTAGTGCAAATACAACTTTATCCGCGGTTGCATCTGTAACAAGTAAGCTAAATGATGTTTCTGACGTTGATATTACAAGCCAGAAGGGCTCGCAAGATGCGCTAGCAATTATTGATAACGCGATTGCAAACATCGACTCACAACGAGCGAGCTTAGGTGCGGTTCAAAATCGTTTTGACCACACAATAAGTAACTTAGCGAACATATCAGAGAACGTATCTGCATCACGCAGCCGTATTCAAGATACTGACTTTGCAACAGAAACTGCTGAGATGACTAAAAACCAGATATTGCAACAAGCAGGTACATCAATCTTGTCGCAAGCAAA
>NZ_WTKW01000647.1:0-972 GCF_011378745.1 Pseudoalteromonas sp. Z1A6 | reverse complement strand
CTTTTCAACGTTAGTGGGTTCGGTCCTCCAGTTGATGTTACTCAACCTTCAACCTGCCCATGGCTAGATCACCGGGTTTCGGGTCTATACCTTGCAACTATTCGCCCAGTTAAGACTCGGTTTCCCTACGGCTACCCTATTCGGTTAACCTCGCTACAAAATATAAGTCGCTGACCCATTATACAAAAGGTACGCAGTCACCCAACAAGTGGGCTCCTACTGCTTGTACGTACACGGTTTCAGGTTCTATTTCACTCCCCTCACAGGGGTTCTTTTCGCCTTTCCCTCACGGTACTGGTTCACTATCGGTCAGTTGGGAGTATTTAGCCTTAGATGATGGTCCACCTATATTCAGTCAAAGTTTCACGTGCTCCGACCTACTCGATTTCACTTAAAATGTCTTTTCATGTACGGGACTATCACCCTGTATCGTGGCGCTTTCCAGCAGCCTTCCATTAACACATAATAAGCTTAAGGGCTGTTCCGATTTCGCTCGCCGCTACTTTCGGAATCTCGGTTGATTTCTTTTCCTACGGGTACTTAGATGTTTCAGTTCTCCGCGTTCGCTTCGTTAACCTATGTATTCAGTTAACGATACCTGCAAGCAGGTGGGTTTCCCCATTCGGAAATCTTAGTCTCAAGCGCTTTTTACTAGCTTGACTAAGCTTATCGCAAGTTAATACGTCCTTCATCGCCTCCAACTGCCAAGGCATCCACCGTGTACGCTTAGTCACTTAACCATACAACCCAAACGGGTCTTTGTTTTGTGACAGTTTAACTTCGCCAGAAGTCAATATTGAATACTAAAGTAGATACCAATCAATCAACTCAAAGAGTTAACTAAATGGCACTGAATGGTACTGCTACCATTCTTTTTTTACTTTTGAAAACTCTTGATAAATACAATGTATCTATCAGAATTTTATTATCAGCTTTTCCAAATTTTTAAAGAGCATATTAATTAGTTATCCC
>NZ_WTKW01000646.1:0-980 GCF_011378745.1 Pseudoalteromonas sp. Z1A6 | reverse complement strand
CTCAAAACCTCTGATTTTTAAAGTAATTAATTAAACTCCTTAAGAAAGTAAATTATAATCGCGGCTCGATTTTAATTAGGGAATTTCATGAAGAACATCATCGTTATTTTTTCATTATTGGCATTATTATGTACTGCCAGTTTTGATGCACACGCACGTAAAAAGTTTGGCAGTAGCAAACGTGGACAAACTCCTGCAACACAACAAACAGCACAAAAACAAAAAGCAGATACAACACCCCCAACAGCAGCACCTAAAGCCACATCAAATAAAAAAGGCATTATGGCTGGCGTTTTGGGTGGTCTTTTAGCGGGTGGCTTAATTGCAGCAATGTTAGGCGACGATTTTGAAGGTTTTCAGCTATTAGAAATGATTTTATTAGCTGGCGGACTATTTATTTTATTTAAGCTAGTAACAGGCTTTTTACGTGCTAATCGTGCCCCACAACTTGCAAATGCCAGTGCAGGTACAAGTGCTCAGCAAAATGCTTTTAAACAAGCACCTATCGAGCAACCAACAAGTACAGGCTTTGCTAACAGCGCCCCACAAGATGAAAGTGTCCCTTTTAATTTACCACCTAACTTTGACGTTAATGGCTTTTTGCAAGGTGCCCGTAGTCATTACCATACACTACAAACTGCATGGAATAATGCTGATTACACCACAATGGCTGAATACTTAAGCCCTGCACTTGTTGCCGAATTTAAAGCTGAGCGTGAAGCTATACAGAGTGTAGACACTGAAGTAATGTTTATTGATGCCGAACTTGTGCGTGCAGATACAAATGCGCAATCGTGGCAGGTTAGTGTTCGCTTTAAAGGTAAGTACCGTGATTTAGGCGATAAAAAAGAACAGCCTATTTTAGAAATTTGGCACTTAGAGCGTCTAATTTCAGACGATGCTCCATGGCTAATAGTGGGTGTTGAAGATTTAATTGATACTCAATAAGCTTTTATTATTTTAAACACCGCGCTTTTTAG
>NZ_WTKW01000645.1:0-984 GCF_011378745.1 Pseudoalteromonas sp. Z1A6 | reverse complement strand
TTTCACTTAATTACAAAGTTTGAAAGTAAATTAGCTCTTAGTATAAGAGCTAATTCTCTACAAGAGTTATCTTTGAGAGTCGAAAGTTCAATCATTAATAAGCTTGATAACGACGCTAAGCAACTTATAGTGAGCTTTACCACCTACAGTAAAAGAATACATGATGTACATCTTGTAATAGAGTCAATTGCGCAGCAAACTTATAAGCCTAACCGTATTATTTTATGGTTAGATGAGAATGAATTTACCTTAGATACGATTCCTCTTGTTTTAAAAAAACAGATAGATAGAGGTTTAGAGGTTCGGTTTTGTCCGAATTATAAATCATATAAAAAGTTGATACCTACTTTACAACTTTTTCCTGATGCTGATATCGTTACTATTGATGACGATGTGTTATACCCACATGATATGCTGGAGCTTTTGCACCGTGAACACTTAAAACACCCTGAAAGTATTGTTGCACATTGCACCCGCAAAATAACTTACGATGCTAATAACAAGGTACAATCATATAGAGCTTGGAAGCATGAAAACCATACTTTTGAACCTAGTTTCAATACAGTGGCCATTGGCGTTGGCGGTGTTTTTTATCCTGCACACTCTTTAAGTGATGAGTGCTTAAATATTGATAAATTTACCGCTCTTGCACCTAATGCTGATGATATTTGGTTTAAAGCGATGGCAGTGCTTAATTGTACAAAGCATATAAAAGTTTTAGATGACAGAGATTTTGAATCACGTTTTTTAGTTATTGAGAGTTCGCAAGATATTGCACTAGCCAATAGCAACTTAATTGAAGCGAGCAAAAATGATATTCAAATTAATGCTGTTTTTGAGCATTATGAATTATATGCAACACTCACAGATTCTTTTAATAATTACAAAGTAGATTGATTTGGCTGCTTATTATTTAATACCAGTTATTATTTTATTGATTAACTTGTTTAAGGTAAGTCAAAAAAACTCATTCCAATTATGTTT
>NZ_WTKW01000644.1:0-990 GCF_011378745.1 Pseudoalteromonas sp. Z1A6 | reverse complement strand
GATTTTTCTATTATAAGAACAAAGCTTACGGGGTTAGAGCTTGAAAAAAAGGGCGGCTCTGTTGCTGCTTTTATCAATATGTATTTACCATTACTGCATCGCAGTGGTTATGTTGCCCCTAATATGGGCGATCATGGACTTACATTTGAAAGCCCTGGTGGTTATGTCATGGAGTCTATTCCTGGCCTTTATAAAAATGTCATTGTTTTAGACTTTAAAAGCCTATACCCCAGTATTATGCAAACTTTTTACATTGATCCACTCGGACTAATAGAAGGTCTGAAAAATCCTGAGCATAGTGTGCAGGGATTTAATGAAGCCGTATTCTCGCGAGACAAGCATCACTTACCTTTACTTGTTAAAAGCTTAGCGTCTCAAAGGCAGCTTGCCAAAGATAACCAAGATCAAATGCTCTCTCAAGCAATCAAAATAATAATGAATAGTTTATATGGCGTTCTAGGCTCAAAAGGATGCAGGTTTTACGATCCTAGGTTATCGAGCTCTATTACGCTAAGAGGGCACGAAATAATGCTACAAACTAAAAAGTGGATAGAGGAACTTGGTTATAGCGTTATTTATGGCGATACCGACTCTACGTTTATTAAGTTGGATGATGAGCTAACACCAGATGAGTGTAATGAAATTGGTGCGTTTTTAGCTAAAAAGATAACTACAGATTGGGTTAATGAGACTAAACAAACGCACAACTTAACAAGTCATTTAGAAATAGAGTTTGAATCTCTTTATAGCCCTTTCTTTTTACCAACAATAAGAGGGAAGTTAGTTGGCTCTAAAAAGCGCTATGTCGGTAAATTAATTAAACCAAACGAATCAAAACTAGTATTTAAAGGATTAGAAACGGTAAGAAGTGATTGGACTAAACTTGCTCAACAATTTCAGTTCGATCTATTTACTGGTCTTTTTGATGGAAATTTAAACATAAATGACCTTGTAAAAGACTATACAACAAAGCTATTTAAAGGTGAGTTT
>NZ_WTKW01000643.1:0-997 GCF_011378745.1 Pseudoalteromonas sp. Z1A6 | reverse complement strand
TCAACATAGCCGTATCTAAAAACTCAAGCTGCGCTCTATACAGCTATTGTTTGAGATAGTTGATAGGTTTATTTTCCCTTGCATAAAGTTGTTTTTTTGTTAACCTACTCGCCTTCCATTTTAGTCTTTTTGAGGTGTTTATGGCGTTTCTATCTCGTTCGATATTGGCGTTGTCCATAGCGCTCTCAAGCAGCAGTGTCTTTGCTCAAGCCCAATGCGATGTTGAATTACGTCATGGTTTAATTATCACTGACGATGCAATTCGCATATTAGATAAAGGCCAGACTCGTGTACAAATTAATAACAATAACCAACTATTTATTCGCGGTTATTGGGTTGATTTAAGCGATGACGAAAGCAAAGTACTCGAACAGTTTAGTAATGGTATTCGCCACACAGTCCCCGAATTAGTAAACCTTGCTACCGATGGTGTTAACTTAGGTTTAAGCGCTATTGAACACGTAGTTGAAGGTATGTCAGATAAAGAGCCTGAAGTACTAAAAACACAACTAAAGTATGTAGAGCGCGCGCTAATGGATAAGTTTAAGCGCGGCGATGACTTCTTTTTTATAGCCCCTCAATCACTTTCGCAAATAGATGATTTTTTTACTAAAGAGATCAGCCAGCAAATTCACTCTGCAGTGCATGGATCGTTAGGTGCTATTTTGGTATCACTCGGAGATGCGTTTAAATCGCGCGAAGGTAATATAGAAGATCGTATTAACGACATGGGCCAACGCATGGATATTATCTCAAGAGAAATTGATAAGTCGCTACAAAAAAAGGCGCATCAATTAGAGCTTAAAGCTTCTGAGTATTGCGAATGTTTAAACGCACTCGATGTAACCGAATCTCGCTTACAAGCAATAGTACCTGGTATGGCCGATTACGATTTAGTGCAAATAAAGTCTTAGAGTACGTATTCGTTTTTAGAATAAAATAACACCGAGTATGAACATACTCGGTGTTTTGCTTTATGATTGATTAAATGATTGAT
>NZ_WTKW01000642.1:0-1008 GCF_011378745.1 Pseudoalteromonas sp. Z1A6 | reverse complement strand
GCCCTGTGGCGGTTTTATTTATAAGTTAAGCGTTGGTTATTTTGTTAATGCTAATTTAACCGCAGCCTTTGCATGAATTTTCATGAATTTGCATGGTATCGTAAAGAGGCACGGTTGTATGTTTCGGCCCTACTAATAAAGCAATTTCAGTACAGCCTAAAACAATGGCCTGTGCGCCTTTTTCAAACAAACGCTCAATAATATTTATAAAATCAGTTCGCGCTTCATCATTAATAATGCCTTGGCATAACTGATTATAAATTATGTCGTGAACACGCTCTCGCTCATTAGGCTCGGGTATTAACACTTCAATGTTATTCTTATCGGTTAACCGCCCTTTGTAAAAGTTTTGCTCCATTGTAAATTGCGTGCCCAGCAATCCTACTCGCGAAATATTATCGTGTTTTAACTGCGCTGCGCTGCGGTGGCATCGGCAATATGCAAAATAGAAATGCTGGCAATGTGGTCAGCCACTTTGTGCATGGTGTTTGTGCAAATAAGTAAAAAATCAGCCCCACTTGCCTCTACCGATTTAGCTGCTTCAGTAAGTAAACTGGCTGTTTGTGGCCAATCACCTTGGTGCTGTAGTGTTTCAATTTCTGCAAAATCAACACTCACCATACAAATTTTGGCACTATGCAGCCCACCCAGCGCATCTTTTACACCCTGGTTTAATGCTTTGTAATAGCTAGTGGTTGACTCCCAACTCATACCACCAAGCATTCCAATTGTTTTCATAAAATTGCCCTGTAATAAATGTGGTTAAAAAGCAGGTAAAATCCGGCTGGTTGTTTCACATAAGCGGTAATTCAAAGACCCACTCAACGTTATTATCTAGGGTAAATTAGTTCAACCAGCTTTAAAATACTGTACATATGACTTACCCAAACCATCTTTAAAAGTAATTTTATAACTAAACCTTTTTGACAAGAATGATTTTATTTCCGAATACTCTTCGTTGTCACACCCTTTTACACTTGCGATAGTCAAACTATCATTTGAAAAAAT
>NZ_WTKW01000641.1:0-1010 GCF_011378745.1 Pseudoalteromonas sp. Z1A6 | reverse complement strand
CCTGATTATTACTTAATAGCTTTAAAGTGAAATTTTCCCCTCTAATTTAGCTAATAGTTTTTTACCAATTCCTTTAACTTGCGATAAATCACTGACGCTTTTAAATTCACCGTTTTCTTCACGATAATCCACAATTGCCTGCGCTTTTTTCTTACCTATACCCGGTAGCTTAGCAAGCATATCTGCATCAGCATTATTTATACTAATTGTCTCAACTTGAGGCATTTGCTTGGTTACTTCCGATAGTTGTGCATATACGGTAGTTGCAGGTAGTAAGCATAATAAGCTTATGATGAGTAAATTTTTTAACGTTTTCATTAAACTTGCCCTTATTCTTCTTTTCTTAATTTTGAGTATTGCTCAGGAAATCAATAAATAAGGAACTGTAAAGTTCATCACTTAAAGTGTACCTAAGCGCATTATCACTATGATCCGAAATCCTGAAAATGCAGCTGGTACAACAAAGTGATTGCTTAACTAAAGTAAAGTTACCGTTTTTTGTCAAATTTAAGACACCTAAAAATTAATACTTCACGCTTGCAAATTTACTTACAAACCATTACTGTACATAAAAACAGTAATCTAATGGTTTTTACAAACCACAGTGCCAAGCAATTTTGCAGGAGAAATCATGGCTGTTGTTGTTAAATATGTTGTAGAACGAAACGGAGTCGAGCGTATGACGTTTACTACCAAAAAAGAAGCTGATGCTTATGACAAGATGCTCGATATAGCAGAATCACTTGAGCTAATGCTAGAAAAGGTAGACGTACCGCTTAGTGAGCAACAAATTGAATCACTTGCTTTAGAAATAGCGAAAAGCAAAGATGACTTTATGACTATATTAAAGGGCGGCAAAGATCCCGTTGTTGCCAAAGCGCCAACAAAAAGTAAAAAGTCAGATAATGTTGCATCAATTGAAGATAGCAACGATAAAAAAGCAAGTTAACTCGTAGATTGCCCTTTCCTCGGACGGGACAAACTAAATAAAAAAGGGAGCAACTAAGTTG
>NZ_WTKW01000640.1:0-1017 GCF_011378745.1 Pseudoalteromonas sp. Z1A6 | reverse complement strand
AACCAAGACGGTAAAAAAGATTTTGTATTTAAATTTACCGAAGAAGATGGCACCAGCAAAATAGAAACACGCTTAAATTAAGCCAATAAAAAAGCCCAACGGAGTTAACCGTTGGGCTTTGGACTTAAGACTTTCGAGTAACAGTCAGCTTTACTCTAAGTTATAACACCTAAGCAGTTACATTTAGCAGTGAATCGCCTTCACTTAAACCAAACTTCTCTTGCACTGATGCAAGGATTGATTCTTTATCTTCATCAGACAACTGGCTTGAATACTCAGTTAATAGCTCATCTAAGTAGCTGACTACTTCGTCTGTATCTACTGATTCTAATGAGTTCTGTGGCGGCGGTGGCGGTCTTTGGCCTTCCACTCGTCCTGCATCACCAATGCTTTTAGCATCAAACTCAAGTTCGCTCATTAAATCAGCAAGCTCTTTTGTTGGTTCAATACCTTGTTCTTTAAATGCCGCTTGAATACTTTGCGCGTTTTCTTCGGTTAAGTTTTCAGCGTCAAACTCTGCAAGCGTTTCTTTAACAAAATCGCTTTGCTCTGTTGTTAGTTTTGCAGCCTGACTACTTTGTTGCGACATAAAACTCGCAGAACTACTGTTAATACTATTAATCATTTTAGTATCCTTTCAGCGTTCACGACGAGGTGGTTTATGATCGCTAAGTTCTTGTTCACTAATTTCGCCATTACCATCGGCATCTATAGAATCAAAAATTGTTTGTGCATCGCCGTGTGGCGGTTTTTTAGCACTAAACTCTTCAAAGCTAATTACGCCATCACCATCAGTATCAATAGTTGAGAAGTCAGGTTTTTCAGGAGGATTGTCACCGCCTCGAGCAGCTACATTAGCTGAAAAAGCAATAGATAATATTGCCACAGTGGCAAGAGTTGAAAAATGCTTCATAGTAATAACCTCGTATTTAAGAATTAAACTAAGCTTACGCTTTAAAAACGCAAACAATGTGCAAATAATGAGGAAGTAATAAATTATTTTAATAAAAAATAGTA
>NZ_WTKW01000064.1:0-15559 GCF_011378745.1 Pseudoalteromonas sp. Z1A6 | reverse complement strand
GCCCCAGCTAATGCCGGGGCTTTTTTACAAAACTAACTTAATTAAAAAATTAAGCTTGTTTTGGACTAGAAATAACGTCTACTAAAGTCCAAGATTTATTCTTAGAAATTGGTGCGCATTCACGGATAGTAACTACGTCACCCGCTTTTGCTGTGTTATTTTCGTCATGTACGTGTAACTTAGTCGTACGTTTAATGAATTTCCCATAGATTGGGTGCTTCACATAACGTGCGATAGCGATAGTGAAAGATTTTTCCATCTTGTCGCTGATTACACGGCCTTGAAGAGTACGAATTTTATCGCTCATTATTGACCTGCCTTCTGGTTAATAACTGTTTTTACACGCGCGATATCGCGGCGTACTGTTCTTAGCGTGTGTGTCTGAGCTAACTGACCAGTGCTAGCTTGCATGCGCATATTAAATTGCTCACGAAGTAGTCCTAGAAGTTCAGCATTAAGCTCTTCTACGCTTTTGTCTTTTAGTTCGCTAGCTTTCATCACATTACCGTCCGAGTTACGAAAGTTGTTTTGAATGGCAATTTACGAGCAGCAAGGTCGAATGCTTCACGAGCAAGCTCTTCTGAAACACCTTCCATTTCGTAAAGTACTTTACCAGGCTGAATTTCAGCAACCCAATATTCAACAGAACCTTTACCTTTACCCATACGAACTTCAAGAGGTTTTTCTGTAATCGGTTTGTCAGGGAAGACACGAATCCAGATTTTACCTTGACGTTTCACGTGACGCGTCATAGCACGACGAGCTGCTTCGATTTGACGAGCAGTCATACGGCCACGGCCAGTTGCTTTCAATCCGAAAGTACCGAAGCTTACTTTGTTACCGTTTTGCGCTAAACCGCGGTTGCGGCCTTTGTGCATTTTACGGAATTTTGTACGTTTTGGCTGTAACATTAGTCGCTACCTCTACTTAGCACTTTTCTTGGCTTTCTTTGGTGCGCGTTTAGCTGGCTTCTCTTGCTCTTGTACTAGTGGTAAACCACCAATAACTTCGCCTTTGAAGATCCAAACTTTAACACCAATGATACCATAAGTGGTTAAGGCTTCAGAAGTTGCGTAATCGATATCAGCACGAAGAGTATGTAGAGGTACACGACCTTCACGATACCATTCTGAACGTGCGATTTCAGCGCCGCCAAGACGACCGCTAACTTCAACTTTAATCCCTTTAGAACCGATGCGCATTGCATTTTGTACCGAACGCTTCATAGCGCGACGGAACATAACACGACGTTCTAGTTGAGAGGCAATGCCGTCTGCTACTAGTTGTGCATCTAGTTCTGGTTTACGTACTTCAGAGATATTAATCTGAGCAGGTACACCAGCGATTTTAGTTACCGCTTGACGTAATTTTTCTACGTCTTCGCCTTTTTTACCGATAACAACACCCGGACGAGCCGTGTGGATTGTTACTCGGATTGATTTTGCTGGACGCTCAATAACGATTTTAGACACAGAAGCCGTTTTCAATTCCTTTGTAAGGAATGTACGAACTTTGTGATCGCCAAAAAGCTGTGCAGAGAAATCTTTTGAACTCGCGTACCAGGTAGAAACCCAAGGTTTAGATATACCTAGGCGAATACCAGTAGGATGAACTTTTTGTCCCATTACTTATACTCCTAGCTATCTGAAACCATAACAGTGATATGGCTTGTACGCTTAAGGATGCGGTCTGCGCGTCCTTTAGCACGAGGCATAATACGTTTCATTGTAGGACCATCGTCCACAAAGATCGTTGTTATACGAAGCTCATCAATGTCAGCACCTTCGTTATGCTCTGCGTTAGCAATAGCAGACTCAAGTACTTTCTTAACTAATACAGCGGCTTTCTTAGGGCTGTACGCCAGGATTTCTAGTGCGCGATCTACAGGTAACCCGCGGATCTGATCTGCAACTAGACGTGCTTTTTGCGCCGAACCAGAGGCGAATTTATGTTTAGCTAATGCTTGCATTTATCTTCCCCTCTTATCGTTTCTTCGCTTTCTTATCCGCAGCATGGCCACGGTAAGTGCGAGTTGGTGCAAATTCACCTAGTTTGTGACCGATCATTTCGTCAGAAACGAAAACTGGTACGTGCTGGCGACCATTATGGACAGCAATGGTCAATCCGATCATGTTAGGTATGATCATTGAACGACGGCTCCAAGTTTTAATTGGCTTTTTCTCACCGCTTTCCAAAGCTTTCTCTACCTTCTTCAGCAAGTGTAGGTCTATAAAAGGACCCTTCTTGAGAGAGCGTGGCATGGCTATTCCTCAATATTACTTAGTACGACGACGTACTATAAATTTATCCGTACGCTTGTTCTTACGCGTCTTCGCACCTTTAGTCGGTTTACCCCATGGAGACACAGGATGACGACCACCAGATGTACGACCTTCACCACCACCGTGTGGGTGATCTACCGGGTTCATGGCAACACCACGAACTGTCGGACGAATACCACGCCAGCGATTTGCACCTGCTTTACCAAGTGAACGAAGCATATGCTCAGCATTGCCTACTTCACCTAGAGTCGCACGACAATCAGATTCAACTTTACGAACTTCGCCTGAACGAAGACGTAATGTTACATATTGACCATCACGAGCAAGGATTTGAACGTATGCACCAGCAGAACGTGCTATTTGAGCACCTTTACCTGGTTTTAATTCTACGTTGTGAACAGTCGAACCTACAGGCATATTACGCATTGGTAATGCATTACCAGGTTTGATTGGTGCATCAACACCAGACTGGATTGCATCGCCAGCTTTTAAGCCTTTAGGTGCGATAATGTAACGACGCTCACCGTCTGCATATAATACAAGAGCGATGTTTGCGCTACGATTTGGATCGTATTCTAAACGTTCAACAGTAGCTGGAATGCCATCTTTAGTACGTTTAAAATCGATTAAACGGTAGTGTTGTTTATGACCACCACCGATATGACGAACCGTAATACGACCATTGTTATTACGACCACCTGATTTAGAGTTTTTCTCTAAAAGTGGTGCGTATGGCTTACCCTTATGTAGATCAGAGTTAACCACTTTAACTAGGTGACGACGGCCCGCAGAAGTAGGCTTACACTTTTGAAGTGCCATAATTCTATCCCCTTATTACTCGGCGCCGCCGACAAAGTCTAGCTCGCTGCCTTCTTTAAGAGTAACGTAAGCTTTCTTCCAGTCGCTACGACGACCGAAACGTGCGCCAGTACGTTTTGTTTTACCCTTAACGTTAAGTGTGCGAACACCAGTTACTTCTACTTCAAAAAGCTTCTCAACTGCTACTTTAATTTCAGCTTTAGTTGCGTCATTTACTACTTTGAAAACAATAGTATTGTTTTCTTCAGCAGCAATTGTGCTTTTTTCAGAGATATGTGGAGCAAGGATCACTTTTAAAAGACGTTCTTCGCGAATCATGCTAGCGCCTCCTCAAGTTGCTTAACAGCAGCGGCTGTAATAAGTACCTTATCGAAAGCAATTAAGCTTACAGGATCGATACCAGCTACATCACGCGTGTCAACCTTATAAAGGTTACGTGCCGATAAGAAAAGATTTTCATCTACTTCTTCAGTCACGATAAGAACATCTTTAAGCTCAAGTTCTTTAAGCTTAGCAACTAGTTCTTTAGTTTTTGGTGCTGCTAGAGCAAAACTTTCAACAACGATTAAACGCTCTTGACGAACTAATTCAGATAAGATGCTTTTAATCGCACCACGGTACATTTTACGGTTTACTTTTTGGCTGTGGTCTTGTGGTTTAGCTGCAAAGCTAACGCCACCTGAACGCCAAATTGGGCTACGGATTGTACCGGCACGTGCACGGCCAGTACCTTTTTGAGCCCATGGTTTTTTACCACCACCGCTTACTTCAGAACGTGTCTTCTGAGCACGAGTACCTTGACGAGCGCCTGCTGCGTATGCAACAACTACTTGATGTACTAATGCTTCGTTAAACTCACGCCCAAAAGTAGCTTCAGAAACTTCAAGACCGCCAGAAGCGTCTTTAATTGCTAATTCCATCACTAAATCTCCAGGACTTATGCTTTAACAGCTGGTTTAACGATAACGTCACCGCCAATAGCTCCAGGTACTGCACCCTTAACTAAAAGCAAATTACGCTCAGCGTCAACGCGAACTAGTTCTAAGTTTTGAGTCGTTACACGCTCAGCACCCATATGACCGGCCATTTTCTTACCTTTAAACACCTTACCAGGTGATTGGTTTTGACCGATTGAACCAGGAGCACGGTGAGATAGAGAGTTACCATGTGTAGCGTCTTGCATGCTGAAATTCCAGCGCTTAACACCACCTTGGAAACCTTTACCTTTAGAAGTACCGGTTACGTCAACCTTGTTGATTTCGTTGAATAATTCAACAGTAAGCTCAGCGCCTACTTCAAAATCGCCTTCACCACCGTTAAGGCGGAATTCCCACAGACCGCGACCCGCTTCAACACCAGCTTTAGCGAAATGACCCGCTTTAGCTTTGTTTACACGACTTGCTTTTTTAGTGCCTGCGGTTACTTGAAGCGCGTTATAACCGTCTGTTGCGTCAGATTTGATCTGAGCAATGCGGTTAGGTGTCGCTTCAATAACTGTCACAGGGATAGATACACCATCTTCAGTGAAGATTCGTGTCATACCCACTTTACGACCGACTAGACCTAATGCCATTTTCCTAAAACCTCTCTAATCTTTCGATTAACCCAGGCTGATTTGAACATCAACACCAGCAGCAAGATCTAAACGCATAAGCGCGTCTACAGTCTTGTCAGTTGGTTCTACGATGTCAATCAGACGTTTATGGGTGCGGATCTCGTACTGATCACGCGCATCTTTATTAACGTGCGGTGAAGTTAGTACAGTAAAACGTTCAAAGCGTGTAGGTAGTGGAATTGGTCCACGTACTTGTGCGCCAGTGCGTTTCGCAGTTTCCACGATTTCTGCCGTTGATTGGTCAATCAAACGGTGGTCAAAAGCTTTTAGGCGAATACGAATGCGTTGATTTGACATTCTTAACCTCAATATAAAGAGCATATAAAAGAGCATAAAAAAACGACCGAAACAATCTTAAGACTTAAGATGCCGGCTGTTTGATTATATCTACGTTGAGTTCCAAATCGGAACTCCTGTTTATTAGCTTGAAATCCAAGCTTAATTTATCCTTTCTAATTCCCAGAGGAATTTTGAAAGCCTGCGTATTATAGAGGTATTGGTGATAAATGCAACAACTATTTAGAAACAATACAATGGCTGTAAATTTGATTAAATAAGCGCCCATAAATGCTTACTCGCTATACTTGAACTAATAGCTCTACTTGCTAGTCAATAAACAAGTTAACACCTTAATTACGCAAACTAAGTGATTTTTAGATATTATGGTATCCTACTGCGCTAATTTTGCCCTTAATACTCTCAATATGGTGAGTCGATGCGTATTTTTAATTATTGTTTAAATGTTATGTCTGCTGGATTTAGCCGCTTATTTGTGAAAAGCAAAGTGCTGCCAGAAAATCCTATTAAACAGTATGATCTAAACCCTGAGTATCCTACATTTTATATAGTGCGCCTAAATTCGCGATTTGATTTAGCCGCCCTTGCACATGCTTGTAAAAAAAATGGCCTACCTAGTCCAACCGAAGAGCAAGTATTAGGCAACCAAAATTTAGACCGCTTTATTGGCATTAAAAACCCGCCGCCACTGTTTGGTGATGAAGCTAAGCCAACCAATGCTTTAGCTCAAGGTAAGCAAATTATTGAGTACCTCATACAAAGCGGACAGCAAAATGTACAAGTTGTTCCGGTAACTATTTTATGGGGACGCGACCCAGGCAAAGAAAAGCCAGGATTGCGCACTTTAATCACGCACTCCCTAACTCCTAGCTGGTTTAGAAAGGTTTTTGTCGTGTTGTTTTCAGGTCGCGATAACTTTATTCGCTTTAGTCAGCCTCTCGACTTATCGCTGTTAGTGAATGAGAAAGCAGACGTAAGTGAATTACCACATAAGTTGTTACGTGTTGCACGTGTACATTTTAAGCGTCAAAAACTTGCAGCTACGGGCCCTAAAATGCCCTCTCGCGAGCAATTATTTAATTCATTATTAGCATCACCTACAATAAAAAAAGCAATTCAAGATGAAGCTAAAGCTAAAAATATCAGTCAAACCGAAGCGCGCCAAAATGCACTTAAGCTACTTGATGAAATAGCGGCTAATTACTCTGAGGCGATGATACGTGTAGCTGAAAGGTTTTTAACCTGGTTGTGGAATAAGCTTTATAACGGTATAGACATTAAACATGCTGAACAAATTCATGAGCTAACCGATAAAGGTCATGAAATTATTTATATGCCTTGTCATCGTAGCCACATGGACTACTTACTGCTTACCTACTCTATTTATCATTTAGGTTTAGTACCACCGCATATTGCTGCGGGTGTAAATCTTAATTTTTTCCCTGCTGGCGGTATATTTAGACGCTCAGGTGCATTTTTTATTCGTCGCTCGTTTGCCGGTAATAAGCTTTACTCAGCCATATTTAAAGAGTATTTAAGCCAGCTATTTATTAAAGGCTACTCTGTTAAGTTTTATACAGAAGGCGGACGAAGCCGCACTGGGCGTTTGCTACCGCCTAAAACCGGCATGCTCTCAATGACCTTACAAGCCATGCTACGCGGAATAGACAGACCTATATCTATTGTTCCTGTGTATATTGGCTATGAGCATGTAATGGAAATTAATACTTATCTTAAAGAACTAGATGGTAAAGATAAAAAAGGCGAATCTATTTTTGGAATTTTTAAGGCAATCAAAAACCTTAAAAACTACGGTCGTGGTAATTTAAACTTTGGTGACCCAATCTCTATAAACCAATATTTAAACGATAACCAACCAGATTGGCGTGATTCAATACACCCAACCGACGTGCAAAAGCCGCAATGGTTAGCGCCACAAGTAACTAAGCTTGCCGACCAAGTGATGGTTAAAATTAATAATGCGGCGGCGCTTAATGCGGTTAACTTACTAGCGATGATATTGCTGGTTAACGATAAACAAGCATTGAGCAAACCAAAGCTATTAGCACAACTTGATTTTTACCTGCGTTTACAACGCGATGCAAGCTATAGCGATAAAGTAACCGCGCCAGACGAAACACCAGAGCAATTACTAACGCATGCATTAAAGCTGAATAAGTTTGAAGTTATCAGTGATGAATTTGGCGAAATTATTACTATTAGCGATAAAGAAAAAGTACTGTTTAATTACTACCGAAACAACATTTTACACTTGTTTGCAGTACCAAGCTTAATTGCGTTGCACTTATTTAAGCAACACAGCACGACCATTGAGCAATGCCAGCAACTTGTAAAAACGTTTTATCCGTTGTTTGCCAAAGAGTGGTACTTACAGCCTCTTGATGAAAACTACATAACACGTATTTTAGCGAACTTTGCAGATCAAAACTTAATTGAGTTTGATGGTGACAATATTCATATAACAAACGGTAATGACTGCTTAGCTAAGCTAGAAATGCTTGGGCGAGCACTTAGCTTTACTCTGCAACGATACGCTATTGTGATTGGTTTTATTCAAACAAGTGATGGCATTGAAAAAGCTGAGCTAGAGCGAGAAAGCCAAGTTTTAGCGCAACGTTTAGGCACACTGCATGGTATTAAAACACCCGAGTTTTTTGACAAAAAAGTACTTGTTAGCTTTATTGAAAACTTACGTGGTGAATCATTAATAACAGAAGGTGATAGAGGCTTAGTAGGTAGTACACAACTTTGTGAAACCTATGCACACCTTAAAACATTACTGCCAGCACGCGTCTGGCAGTCAATCAGCGATATAGTACAAGATCAGTGTAACTAGTACTCAATCCATAGAAGGTGGTTAGCGCTGACGCATAACCCCTTCTTGCATTGTTGAGGCAACTAAGTTGCCTTGGCGATCAAAAAACTGCCCGCGTACCAAACCACACCCATTACTCGCACTTGGACTATCAATTGAATACAAAATCCAATCATCCATTCTAAATGGGCGATGAAACCACATTGCATGATCAATAGTCGCTACTTGCATATTTGGCTGCATAAACGATACACCATGTGGCTGTAATGCAGTTGGCAAAAACTCAAAGTCAGACGCATAAGCAAGTAAATAATTATGAATGCGTTGATCGTCTGGCATTTCACCATTAGCTTTAAACCAAATATGCTTTACCGGCTCCATAGCTTCTGGTTTAAATGGATTATGAAAAGTAACTGGTCGCATTTCAATCGGCATTTCACGCGTAAACTTATTACGGATCACCTCTGGAATATGCGCAGCATTTTCTTGATAAAACTCAAGCGATGAACGCAGGTCTTCAGGTGCGGGTACATCAGGCATTGTTGCTTGATGCGACAAACCATTTTCTTCACCCTGAAACGACGCTGTCATATAAAAAATTGGCTTACCGTACTGAATCGCTTTTACTCGGCGAGTACTAAAGCTCTTTCCATCGCGAATAGTTTCTACATCATAAACAATCGGTTTAGCTGGATCGCCTGGGCGTAAAAAGTAAGAATGTAATGAGTGAACTATACGCCCCTCAGGTAGAGTTTCTTTAGCGGCAGAAAGCGCCTGCCCCATAACTTGACCGCCAAACACAGCACCAAAGCCTAAATCTTGGCTTTGTCCTCGATATAAACCTTGCTCAATTTCTTCAAGTGTTAACAACGACAATAAATCATCTAATACTTGGCTCATTACTTCTTCCTCATTACCCTAATATCCAAATGATACTATACAATAGTGGGAAGTAAATATTTGTTAGGAATACTGTTATGGCTTACTGGCTATTTAAAACTGAACCCGATGCGTTTTCATTAGATGATTTAAAAAACGCACCAAAACAAACGACTCTTTGGGAAGGCGTGCGTAATTACCAAGCGCGAAACTTCATGCGTGATGGCGTTAAGGTCGGTGATTCAGTGATGATTTACCATTCAAGCTGTAAACACGTAGGTGTAGCGGGTATTGCCGAGGTTACAAAAGAAGCCTACCCAGACCCCACTCAATTTGATTTAAGTAGCGACTATTACGATGCAAAAGCCACCAGCGACAAACCACGCTGGGTTGTTGTTGAAGTTACTTATCAAAGCCATTTAAAAAAATTAATTAGCCTTAAAGATATTAAAGCCAATAATAACATTACTGAAATCGCACTTAAAAAAGGCGGACGACTATCAATAATGCCTGTTACTAAAAATGACTGGGATGAAATAATCAAAATGGCGCAGTAACACCCTCTCGGTTTGACCTAATTTCATTGAGTTTGATATGATCTATGCTGACTTATAGCTGGAGGATTAATGAAATTACTGTATTGGTTAGATGAATGGTTAACTCTCCCGCGCAATGAGCAACAAACTCGATTACCCATGACGGGTAGTGATTTACTCGGCGATGTATTTGTTAAGTATGATTTTGTTGACGTTAATAAGCCCCTGCTTTTTACCTTTTCACCCGCAGGCACTAACGTGCAAGAGCAAGATCTTCACCCTGATTTTGCACCATGGGGTTATCACTTGGCTCAAAAACAAAACGTAAACGTAATCGCTTTTCAGCATTTAGGTAAAAGTAATTGGTTTCGTAATCGTAATTTAATCTTTTTTCTCGAGCAATTATCAACATTACTTACGCCGTTTAATTGTCGATTAGGCTATGGCTTAAGCCGTGGCGGATTTGCTGTTGGCGCTTTTGCTAAACTATTAAAGCTAAACCAAGTACTGTTCTTTCACCCGGTAAGTACTAAAAATAAAGAATTAGTACCCTGGGATGACCGCTCTAGTACCGATATAGCTCAGCAGTTTGACTGGCAACAAGATTATCACGATCTAGATTTAGGAGATGCCCAAGGCTATATTATTTACGATCCTACTAATCGTATAGACCGAATGCACGCCAAGCGCTATAAGCAGTTAACTCACTTGCGAGTATTTGGTATGGGACATGGCACACACGCTACATATTTGAATAAGTTTGGGTTTTATAAGCAAGTAGCCGTTGATTTCATTCAACATCAGCAAATCGATATTGCACAGTTTCGCCTGCAAACCAAAACCTTACGCTTAAAAGAAGATTATTATCAAAGTCTCAATACGGCTAATGCAGACTCCCCCCATCGTTTAGCATTATTGAGTACAGCGCATAAAATTTTAGCTGATGAAAAAGAAGTGTATGTACAAGAGCATCAAGCAAAAATTGATATTCAGCCATTAATAGATGTGGCACTTAAGCACCAAGATGAGCACCCTAATGATGCTATTCAGCTATTAGAAGTCGCCCAGCAACTTCTACCTGACGACCCTCTAATTGAGGATAAACTCAAACAGTTGGAAGAGTAATTATTCCAACTAAAACGGCTATAAAGGCTAACTACTCTATTTAGCCTTTTTCTTTTTGTGCCTATGCTTGGGCACAATGGTAAAGTACATCATTAAACCTAACCAAGAAAATATAATGATTCCCATTAGCCAGCCATTCTTTTCATGACCCTGTGTACGCTTACTGTTGAGTACAATAACGACAGGTAATATGTAAGCACTTAAAACAACAATTAAAAATACAACTTCATTCATTATTTTTCTAGGCTCGACCAGTCTACTTCACTACTTAATACTCGATCTACCGATATATAGTGCAAAATATCGCCTTCACTTACTTTGTAATCTAATGGTGGGTTTAAATCCATATTTTGCGCACTTAAATTATGGGCAACACCTAACAGTATTGCATCATGCTCAAGCTTAAAATGATGAAACAAAGTACCAAACTCCATATCTTTGCAGCCACTTGGTACTTTCAAGCTAAATTGTGTATCGCCGTGCAAAGTAGATAGCAGCTCCTCTTGCACACGGCTCGAACCTGGATCTTGCATTGAGCGTACTAATATCTCAGCTGATTTTGCACTACTACATTCTACATTTTGGCAATGCTCTAACATCATCTCAACTTTAGTTTCATCTAAAAAGTGAGCACTTATATGACAATCATCTTTTACTAAGCGACTTATGCGCAGGGCTGTCGTAAATGTCTGGTCGTCATCTTGACCATCAATAATCACCTTATCAGCACTACGAATAGCTACCCGCTCTAGTTCAGCTAAATTTGTAAAACTCGTTAAACGTGCAAAATCAACGCTTTCGTTAGCTAAAAAAGGATGATCCATTTGCTCTGTTACCGCGAGTAAAATACGACGGTCAGTACGTTTCGTATCTGCCAAAATGTAATCAATCATCTTTTTTGTACGAGTGTCGTGCCAACCAAAAATAATAATATGGTGGTTACTGTGGGCAAAGTTTTTATCACCAGTCATAGCGCGCCTAATTAAGTAAGTAACAGTTTGTCCTGCTTTTCCTAGCAAAACACCAAATAAAGCTAAACCAAATGGAATTTGTATTAATGCTACCACCCAACGACCAAGATCAGTAGTTGGACTAAAGTCACCATATCCCACTGTTGATGTTGTTACTGTGTAATAGTAAAAAAAGGTAGTAAGCGAGGTTAACGCTTTCTCATTCGCTATAAATAGTAAGCTCCATGTTAATAGCATATGAGTCAAAATAGCTAATGCCACTGCTTGCCAACTCAACTGATCTATATGAGCGCGAACAAGTAACGCTAGCCTTTTAAATATCACCGGCATAATACAAAGTCTTCGTTAGTAAATTATCTATAAACAGTACGTTACTGTAAGCGATGCTTTTAAGCAATGTTTAAGCTTTTAACCACAAATATAAGACTAAATGCTGTTTGCCAATGGTGATTTTTCATGATTAATTAGCGTTAAAATAATAACCAAAACAGTTGTGCTTATGCTTAATAAAATAGCCCGCCCTTTTACTAAAATTGTAGAGCGCTATCTTCCCGACCCTTTTATATTTGTAATTTTACTTACAATAATTACTCTTATTAGTGCGAGCTTATTTACAACCGCAACCAACATTGAAGTATTACAAGCGTGGGGAGGTGGATTTTGGAACTTATTAAGTTTTGCTATGCAAATGCTACTAGTGTTAATTACAGGCTACATGTTGGCAAGTACGCCACCTATAAGTAAGTTATTAGAAAAACTAGCAACACTCGCAAATACAGCACCTAAAGCAATTATATTGGTAACGCTTATTTCGCTTTTAGCGAGCTGGATAAATTGGGGATTTGGCTTAGTTATTGGTGCTCTTTTTGCCAAAGCAATTGCTAAACATACTCGTGTAGATTATCGATTATTAGTAGCCAGCGCTTACTCAGGTTTTGTTGTATGGCATGGCGGATTAGCCGGTTCGATTCCTTTAACTATCGCAACCGATAGTCACTTTTCAGAGGCCAGCATTGGTATTATTAGTACAGAGCACACTTTATTTGCGGGCTTTAATATAGCCATATTAGTTGGTTTATTCATTATTATGCCGCTCGTTAATCGCTATATGCTGCCAAGCGAGCAAGAAAGCGTATATATCGACCCAGCTCTTTTACAAGAGACAACACCTAAGCCCACAACAATAACCAGACCCGCCCAACATTTAGAACAAAGTAAACTACTCGGTATGACAATTGGCTTATTAGGTTTGGCATATTTAGGTTATTACTTTTTTATTGCTGGCGGAAACTTAAACCTTAATAGCGTTATTGCCGTATTTTTGTTTTTAGCTATTACGCTGCATCAAACACCCCATAATTTACTTAACAGTCTGCAACAAGCAATTCCAAGCGGGGCTGGCATTGTTATTCAATTTCCTTTTTATGCCGGCATCATGGCGGTAATGGTTGATAGCGGATTAGCACAACAGATATCACGTGGCTTTATTGCCGTTGCAGATGCTGATAGCTTGCCATTTTTTAGTTTTATAAGTGCAGGACTCGTTAATATGTTTGTTCCCTCTGGCGGTGGCCAATGGGCTGTACAAGCACCCATTGTAATACCCGCAGCGCAAGAGCTAGGCGCCGATATATCTCGCGTTGCAATGGCCGTTGCATGGGGTGATGCGTGGACTAATTTAATTCAACCTTTTTGGGCATTACCCGTCCTTGCTATCGCAGGCTTAAAAGCAAAAGATATTATGGGATTTTGTGTTGTGCAGTTATTTGTAACTGGGGTTTTTATATCGCTGGTATTGAGCTTTTATTAAATGTAAACATAATAAAAAGGCGTGTAAAACACAAGCACTGGTCATTTTATGCACTCTCGTTCTGCTGTTGTAGCTCCACCAACCTACCCTCTTTCAGTTGATAGACTTTGCTGGCCATGTTAATGGTTTCTTGGCGATGAGCAATCATAATCCGCGTGATGGGTAAGTGCTGAATTTGTTCACTTATTTTCGCTTCGTTGTCTTTATCTAAATGACTAGTTGCTTCATCCATAAACAACACGCAGGGCGATTGATACAATGAGCGAGCAAGAAGTAAACGCTGTACCTGCCCGCCCGATAAGTTTGATCCCATGTCCCCAACTAATGAGTTATAGCCCATAGTCATTTTGGTAATATCATCATGAATAGCCGCATGACGAGCACACGTCTCTATTTTTAAATAATTCGGCTGTGGGTCAAAAAAACTGATGTTATCAGCGATTGAGCCAGCTAACAGTGTGTCATCCTGCATTACTGCAGCTATTTGTTTGCGGTAGTTTTTAAGGCCAAGCTGAGTAATATCTTTGCCATCAAGCAACACAGTCCCTGAGGTTGGCTGTAATAACCCTAGCATTATTTTCATCAACGTAGTTTTACCCGCACCTGACGGACCCGTAATCGCAATCGAGTCACCGGAATTCAGCGTTAAATTAACATTGTTTAAAATCGGCACTTGCTCTTCACTGTAACTAAAGCAAATATTTTCGAGCGTAAGCTGACCTCTCACTTTACCTTCGTCATCACCTGTATAGGCCATTTCACCGTCACGATTAGCTTCTTGTTTCGTGAGTGCTATATCTGCAATACGGTCTAAGTGTAAGCGCATCATTTTGAATTGAATGATTTGTTCAATTAAGTTGGCAAAGCGGCTGGTTAACTGGTTTTTATAAGCAATAAACGCCAGTACCATACCAACAGACAAGCTATTGCTCATAACTAGTAATGCAGCAAAGTAAATCACTAATACATTTTCAAGGCCAAATAACAGCTTGTTAAATGAATCAAAGCTAATGTTTAAACGCCCTAAACGAATTTCACTGTTTATTACCTCTGCATAACGGTTTTGCCAAATTCCTTGGCGCTGCGATTCATTACCAAACAATTTTATAGTTTGCATACCCCGAATATTTTCTAAAAAGTTCGATTGCTCTTTGGCAGATGATTGAATCATTTCTTCGGTGGCTTGATGTAGTGGACGATACAGCGCTAAACGTACCAAGGTATACAGTACAATTGCACCAACAACTACCGCAGTGAGTTTTAGCGAATAAATTAGCATCATAATCAATACGGTAATGCCCATTACGCCATCGACCAGTGTTTCTACAAACCCTGTAGTTATGCGCTCCCGTATTTGCGCTAATGAGCCAAAGCGCGAGACAATATCGCCAATATGGCGGGACTCAAAATAGTTCATTGGCAAGCGCAATAAGTGCCTGAGCAAATTCACGCCCATTTGCATATTGAGCAAACTCGAAAGCCGTAAAATTAGCCAACTTCGTACCGCATTAGTCACCACTGAAATTATCGCAATCAGAGCAAAACCCATGGCAAGTACCGTTAATAACGATTCATCAAAACTAATGAGTACTTCATCCACCACCCACTGCATATAATAAGGGGTCATCAAAGCAAATAATTGCAATACCAGTGACAACGCAATCAGTTTTATTAGCCCTGCTTTTAAGCCCTTCATTGAGCTCCAAAGTTGGGTAAACTTCATCTGTGCTTGTTCTTGTTTGGCTTCAAACTGACTGGTTGGAGTCAGCTCTAAACAAATACCGGTAAAGTGTTTACTAAACTCATTACTATTTAAACTGCGTTTACCAACAGCTGGGTCGTTTATAGCAAACTTAGTTGAAGATCCTTTACCAGAGACTTTGGTCAATACCACAAAGTGATTCATATCCCAGTGCAATATACACGGCGTTTGCAGTTTATGAACTTCATCAAGCGGGCATTGTAGCGCACGGCTAGCTAGCCCTAAATTATCACCTAGCTCAATCAACTGCTGTAAGTTCATACCCTTTAGATTAGCCGAAAAGCGTTTTCGCATGGCAGGCATATCCAGCTTATGACCGCGATAACATGCCACCATAGCCATTGAGGCAAGGCCGCATTCGGCTATTTCGGATTGGAGAATCACTGGGACTGGTTTTGAGAATGAAAAAGTTATAAGTCCATTTGCAGAGTTCATAATTACCTTAGTCAAACAACATTTTATTAATCAAGCTCATTTTTTGAGAAAATAGCCATTGAATCTAACTTCAGCATAACTCGTATTACTATCGCGGAGACACCTAAAGTACAAGTAATAATCCAAAAATCAACTAGCTCTAAGGCACCATTGAGGCTTAATCTTAAAATAATAAAATTACCTCCCATAAAG
>NZ_WTKW01000639.1:0-1024 GCF_011378745.1 Pseudoalteromonas sp. Z1A6 | reverse complement strand
TCGATGTGATAAACGATAGCTAATCATTTATCAATGAGAGATACAAGGCGTACAGCTTGCTGACGCGCGGGCGATAGCCCGAATAAGTATTTGAGATTACGATAACGCGAATACGTTTGGCACCTCTATAAATTAGAAACCTTATTCAAGGTTTTTTGCCAGATTGCTGGCGGCAACCAAGGGGCGGCTATCGCCGACCGCCCCTTGGAACCCCACGGCGCACCCGAGCATCACGCTATTTCCTTCAAACCACAATTGATGTGAACGTAAACGGCGAAGATAGGCCATCCATGGCCTAGTTTCGCCTTATCGCGCATCCATGCGCGACATTACCTCATCAATTGCTTATTTTCAGGGCGTGATGACGGGGAAGGGTGTTAAACGTGAGGTTGGTTTTTGGTTTTGGCAAGAAACAAGACCTGCCCCTCTGTATTACCTCCTCGCTCAAAAACCAAGAGTATGTGTTTATTGTAGGCGTTTAGCTTGCTGACGCGCGGGCGATAGCCCGAATAAATATTTGAATAGGTGCTTGAGATTACTATTACAGATAATGTGAATGCGTTTCGTACTTTTAAAGATTAGAAACCTTATTCAAGGTTTTTTGCCAGATTGCTGGCGGCAACCAAGGGGCGGCTACCGCCGACCGCCCCTTGGAACCCCACGGCGCCCCAAGCATCACGCTTAATCCTTCAAACCACAATTGATGTGAACGTAAACGGCGAAGATAGGCCATCCATGGCCTAGTTTCGCCTTATCGCGCATCCATGCGCGACATTACTCATCAATTACTTATTTTCAGGGCGTGATGACGGGGAAGGGTGTTAAACGTGAGGTTGGTATTTGGTTTTGGCAAAAAAAGACCAGACCCTCTTTATTTTTCTTCAACCCCGTTAAGGTTTACGCCAGAGTACCAAGTTTTAGAATGAGTGAATTTTAAACTGGATTAACAATTTAGTTATACGCTTTACAGAACAACCAAAAAGTTAAGCCAAATAAAACAAGTGCAATAAATATAGAAAAGCCT
>NZ_WTKW01000638.1:0-1039 GCF_011378745.1 Pseudoalteromonas sp. Z1A6 | reverse complement strand
TATTTTGATATGTAAAAAAATAGTAAAGCCTGTTAAATACAGGCTTTACGCAGATGTTTTGAGTTAATGCTCTAAATTTGATTATGCGATTTATTAGGCTTTTTTGGTGCCACTTACTCGAGTCCAATCACCTTCAACGGCAATATCATCTAGCTCAATAAAGGGTGCATAAATATCAGCAACTGATTGCGCTTGTTCTTCTAAAATACCCGACATTGCAATTTTGCCGCCAGGCTTTAATAAACCTAAAATTACACTGTGCAATTCGCGAAGTGGCTGGGCTAATATATTTGCCACTACTATGTCGGCGGTAAACTCAGGTTGGTTTTCTGGCAGGTATACTTCAAGCTTATCGGCAACGCCATTGCGGTTAGCGTTATCTAGGCTTGCTTCAAGTGCTTGAGGGTCAATATCAATCCCAATCATGCGCTCTGCGCCTAGTTTTATAGCTGCGATACCTAAAATGCCTGAGCCACAACCAAAATCAACAACCGTTTTACCTGTTAGATCTTGGCTTTCTAACCACTTAAGGCACAGCGCTGTGGTTGCATGTGTGCCAGTGCCAAAAGCAAGGCCAGGGTCAAGTAGTACATTTACCGCAGTAGGGTCTGGAATATCGCGCCAGCTTGGACAAATCCATAGCCTTTCACCAAATTGAATCGGGTGGAAGTTATCCATCCATTCACGTTCCCAGTCCTTATCCTCAAGTTGCTCTATTTTGTATACTAAATTGTCTTTTAGCTCATCATGGCGTTTCAATAACGCAACGACTGCATTCATATCGTGATTAGCTTCAAACAAGCCAATTACTGTTGTATCAGCCCAAAATACAACAGTGCCAATTTTGGGTTCGTAAATAGGGGTGTCTTTTGCGTCAATAAAGGTTACTGAAGCACTACCCGCTTCCATTAATAGGTCACTTACTGCATCTGCTGTTGCAGCATTGGCGTTAATACGAATTTGGATCCAAGCCATGATTATTTCCTTCAAATAGAAAAAAGGCCGCTATAGCGGCCTTTTTAGTTTATATAGTAGCGCT
>NZ_WTKW01000637.1:0-1043 GCF_011378745.1 Pseudoalteromonas sp. Z1A6 | reverse complement strand
TTTTCATTTAACAACCGCATAAACCAGCTAATACTTGATAGGCGCTCGCGGTATTGTTTTACTGTTTGATTAAAAAAGATAAGTTCAGCTTTACTTAGCTTTTCACCCTGTATGTATTTTTGCGTAAGTACAGTGCCTTTACACAGCTTGTGCCAGCGAATAACAATCGCTTTATCATTTAGCCTATTCGCTTTTTTATCATCAACATACAGCACTAAATGGGTGTGATTACTCATAACAGCATAAGCACATACATCAATACAAAACACTTTGGCTAACTCAAGCAGTTTATCTTCAACCCAGCCTCTACGATGCTCGTAGGATTGACCTGTAAAGTGGTCTTCCCCACATAAAAATGCACGGCGTACGCAACGTGATATGCAATGGTAGTACTTTGTATCAACCAAACTTACTTGGTGCTTTCTTGCAATTGCCATAAGACACCCTGCTTATTTTTCACACTGATAAAAGCCTAGTACTTAGTTCACTAAACTGCAAAAAATAGGATGGGTGTCACTGTTATCGCTCTTTGTATCAACCAAACTTACTTGACGCTTTCTTGCGATTGCCATAAGACACCCTGCTTATTTTTCACACTGATAAAAGCCTAGTACTTAGTTCACTAAACTACAAAAAATAGGATGGGTGTCACTATTATTCGTGAAAACCCTTGTTATAGGGCATTACACCTCAAAATATACAGCAATTGGATCTATCACGACTTCTTGGGGTTGTTTCCCTGAAATCGAGTTTTCCATATTTGTGAGATGCTCAACTAAATTTAATAATGCTGCTTTCATATTCGGAAAATCCTCATCTTCCGCTCCTAACTCCACTTCATTTTCAGAAAATGCCTGAGAAATCATACCAAAGACAACAACCTCTTTTTCTGTTTTACGTGAATATTTTTTTACTAATAGATCCTCATTTTCTCGTAGAAACTCACGCTTTAAACATGTTGTAAACAAAGCACTTCCTACAGCTTGAGTCACCTCAAATTGATCAGAGAAACCATATTTTGTTAATAACGATAAGTCATCTAA
>NZ_WTKW01000636.1:0-1044 GCF_011378745.1 Pseudoalteromonas sp. Z1A6 | reverse complement strand
CTGATAAAGGTACTGACCTAGGTGTTGCGGGATGTTTTTAATGTCGGGTTGCATGTGCTGTCCTTAGCGTATTTAATTAGCTTATATAGATTCTACGAGGTTCTAAGCTCAACATACTCACAAAAGAATGAGAGGAAGGAGTCAGCTATTACTCCGTCAACTTGTTTTTTAAATAAATTATAATTAACTAGTGGGTATTCTTTTTCTTGGGCACTAGAATCTAAGCACCAACAAATTTCATTTTCTTTATAAAAAATCACAATTAAATGTGGGGGTAATTCAAATGTTTCCCTGCAATCAAGTGTGTCACCTAATATCGTTCCTCCAAGCTTCAAAGTAGCATTATTATCTTCTATACCAGATACCTCGGCATCGATTGTACCTCCACCACCACATTCTTTTAAAAAATTAACTAATGAAGATGGGAGTTTTATCGAAATTAGCTGTTCAAGAAGTGCTATTTCTTTCAAGTCAGCCGAACCTTGCCAAAAGGTTTCGTGTTCACTCAAATCAAGTTGTTTTATTAACTCACTATATTTATTCATACAGATTTACCTACTCAAAATCTTGTGCTCTAAGTTTCCAGTATTCTTTTTTAAATTTTTCATACTGATATTGGAGCGAAGGGTTATTCCTAAAACTTTTACCATCTTCGATTAGACCGTGTAAAGCTTTATGATGTTTTTTATGAGTCGAAGATAAAAGCTCAACCATTGGGCTTGGCTCTTGTCCCAAAATGTGATGTAAGTTTATTTGCTTACCGTCTTTGCCTATAGGGGCATTACCATTTTTCATTAAATCAAGGTTTGACCAACCACCTTCAATTTTAGCTCTAATACTTTTATGGACACTTGAATCAACATGTGTTGGTATTCCTGACATAAAGTCAAGATCGGTTTTATACATCTTGCGATTATTAACTAAATTTGAGCTATATTTTTTGTTGACTGAGTTAGATAGTTTTTTACTCTCAGCCCCCTTTAAATCATTTCCTTTCGGCGCATCTAATTCATTCGCAACGGTCTTTTTAGGTTTACCCACAAT
>NZ_WTKW01000635.1:0-1053 GCF_011378745.1 Pseudoalteromonas sp. Z1A6 | reverse complement strand
CTATTTTCAATTTCCCAGCGTTCGAAATAGACATCAAGAATGGCCTGTGCATCAAAAGCCTGTTTATCATCCAAAGAGCACAGCAGACCTTTTATTTTTCCAGGCCCCATTGGCTCAGGATAAAGAACCAGTCTGGCCTGCCAGCACTCAGGAAGCGAAGGGTCTTGTTTTCTGGCATGCGCAGATACACTCATCTCTACTTTGAAGTCATGCTCAGAGTAAGATTCAATGACGGTGTATTGCGTGTTGCTTTTAATCGGGACCATCCAGTGCGACTGTGGGTGTTGCTTACGCCAATTAATCAGTAGCTCAGCGCTGAGATAACATCGGTCAAAAATAGTTAGACTGTTATCACTTACATGACTAAATAACTGCTTTGCGTAGTTCACCTCACCTTGATAACTGGGCCCGAAGGCAACGTGGTGTATCAACCGGCTACGCAAGGAGCTTAAGGCGCATAGGCGTACAATAGGATATTCTGTATGACGGTTTTTACTGTGCTTAATATAGTGAAAGTGCTCAGCTAGAGCCGGTGTATCAGGTGCACGAAATTGCGTTCCATCGACAGAAAATAACCGGAGTCCATACCACGTATCATCAGCATCTTCCTCTTGTGTCCAATGGGCTGCACATAGGTGAAATAAGGCTTGGAGGGGGTCGCTACTGAGGCGCTGTCTCGCTTGAGGAATAGCACTTGGAGCAACCGTATCGCCCAGGGTATCAGTGAGTGTTAAATCTAACTTCTCAACAACGTCACTAATAGAGCGGTCGCGAAAAAGACCCATTGCAATGATAAGCCAGACGACAAGCTCAGCAGGTAACTTACGTTTGCGAATACTTGCTTTATCGGTCTGCTCGAGCACATTAGAAATCCACTCAAGAGGGATATGTTTCTGAAATGTAGATAAAGAGTCAGGAGTGGCGAATATATCCGTATCAAGTAACCAATGACTAAGCATAAAAATACCCTCATAATCAAAAGATGATAAGGGTATTGTGAAGCAACCAAAAGATCGGTCAACCGATCAAAAATACCTTAACTGATCGGTGTTA
>NZ_WTKW01000634.1:0-1056 GCF_011378745.1 Pseudoalteromonas sp. Z1A6 | reverse complement strand
AACTGTGGCAGTGATTGGGTGCTCATCACCGTTACTGTCGGTAATAATAATGTTGATAACCGTGCCTTCAGGCTCTGTTGAGGTACCACTAACAACTGGGGTGCTGTCGTTACCTAGACCCAATGCGTCAACAGTGACGATTGGTGTAACCGTATCAACATTGCCACTGCTATTCGCTGTGCTCTCATTGCCTGCGGCATCGGTAATGCTCGCAACAACTGTGAAGTCACCTTGGGCAAGCGCGTTTGATACTTCAATAACCCAGTGGCCATCGCTGTCAACTATTGTATCAATGGTTTGCACAGCACCTGCGCTATCCGTGATAGTGAGTGTGACAGTGCCACCAATTTCATTACTGGTGCCCTGCAGCTCAGGTGTTAAATCGCTAACATCGCCTACGTTTTGAATGGTGAGCGTTGGCGCTTGCGTGTCGATAGTCGTGGTGTCACTCACGGTGGTTTCATTGCCAACACTGTCGCGTACACTTACTTCAATGGTGCTTTGACCTTCACTTAATGGTGTCGCTGGTGTGGCGCTCCAATCACCGTTTGCATCCACAAGCGCGGTGATGGTTTGTGGGTTGCCGTTGCTGTCGGTAACCACAATCGTCACTTGTGCACCCTCACCTGCATCGCTTGTGCCGCTTATGATTGGCGTGTTGCTGTCGCTTTGTGCTGCAACATCAACAGTGAGTGTCGGTGGCGTATTATCAAAGTCGTCTGAGCTAATTGTACGGGTATTACCTGCTGCATCGGTCGCTGTTGCGATCACTGAGCCTAAGTTCAGTAATGAGATATCAATACCAGTCAGTGACCAGTTACCATTGGCGTCAGTGGTTGTGGTGTAACTTACGCCCACACCGCCGCCAACAAGTTGCTCAGTAATGGTAATTTCACTGCCAGCCGGTAAATCAGAGGTGCCGTTTAATAACACCAATGAGCCTAATAAGAAGGTAGGTGTAAATGCTAAGTCTGGCGGTGTTATATCGACTTCGCCACTGTCTGTACCTGTGCCTGTGTTGCCTGCAGCATCGGTGATGCTGGCGCTGACGCTGTA
>NZ_WTKW01000633.1:0-1058 GCF_011378745.1 Pseudoalteromonas sp. Z1A6 | reverse complement strand
ATATTGCAACAAGCAGGTACATCAATCTTGTCGCAAGCAAATCAGTTACCGCAAACTGCACTTAGCCTATTAGGCTAACAGTAATAAGGTAATAGCTACTTCTCTATTTTAGCTAATACTTATAATAATTTTAAAAGGAGATGACTTTGGTCATCTCCTTTTTATTTGGTTTTAATATTGCACCAATCGGCTCAATATGAGCTTTATTTAACGACAGATGATTGTATTGTAACAAGGCTAAATATTTCGTTACTTAATTGTTTTCGGCAATTCCCCTACTATTGTTCTACACCCGTGTAGTTGCAATAAGAAGTCTTAAAAGCAGTTCGTGTCATAGTTAACCCCTAGTAACAAACTAATCAACAAGTTATAAATTTATTAACATGAATTTGTAATTATTTATAAATAAAAGCTAAAGGTATTTTACTCCCTGCCGTTAACTTAATCAGTAAGGGGCTTGTACATAAATTTGTTACGGCTCTTGGTTAAATAAAAACAGTACTTTTACGAAAGTAATCAGGAGTTTTATTATGATTTCAGTAAACACAAATGTATCTTCATTAAACGCACAACGTAACCTATCTCAATCAGGTTCTGATTTAGCGACATCAATGGAGCGTTTATCATCGGGTATGCGTATTAACAGCGCAAAAGATGATGCGGCAGGCCTACAAATTTCAAATCGTTTAACATCACAAGTAAATGGTTTAGGCGTAGCTCAAAGAAATGCAAACGATGGTATTTCAATGGCGCAAACAGCTGAAGGCGCAATGAGTGAGTCTACAAGTATTTTACAACGTATGCGTGAATTAGCTCTACAATCAGCGAATGGCTCAAACTCATCAGAAGACCGTGAAGCGCTACAAAAAGAAGTATCAGCTTTATCAACAGAGCTAACACGTATTTCAGATACGACTTCGTTTGGTGGTCAGCAATTATTGAACGGCAGCTTCGGTTCAAAATCATTCCAAATTGGTTCAAATGCAAACGAAACAATTAACGTATCATTGTCTAGTGTAGCGGCAGAGAAAATTGGTTCTAACCAAGTTAATTTACAA
>NZ_WTKW01000632.1:0-1059 GCF_011378745.1 Pseudoalteromonas sp. Z1A6 | reverse complement strand
AAAACAATTATCAGGTATTTCAAACGAACTCGAAAACTTACGCTTACAGTTAGGACAAGACAGTGAGATTCAAAATCAATTAAAAGAACTAATTGTTAAGCAAAACGAGATTATTGCACAACAAAAAAAACAAGAGATAGTACCAAAAGAATCGTTTGATTTAAGCTCATTATTTTCAAATCCGATAGTGCTGGGTTTATTAATGTTTATTCCTGGGCTACTGATTATTTTTGCAATTGTTATGTTTTTACGCAAACGAGCAAGTAATCAAGAAGAGCCACAAAACGATGATGACTTTTTACCACAAACCCCAATTTACACTGGCGATGATGATTTAGGCCCAAGTTTAAATGACGATCCAATTGTACCCGACCCTTTAGATGACTTGAGTGTTCAACTTGATGATAATCTCGAAAATGATATGTTGCCTGATGATGATTTAGATGACGGCCTAGATGATTTTTCAGGTGGTGAGAATTTACTCGATCAGGATGAGCTTGAAAGTCTACTAAGTGATGACATTGTTTTTGATGATGAAAATACCGATGACGATGATGAACTCGATATTTTTATGCAGCAAGGGTTTGATCAACCTTCAGATGAAAACGCTGAAGATATTGATTTAGACTTATCTGATGACTCAATAAACAATGATGAAATTCTAACTAATGACGATTTAGATAGCTTGTTTGATGAAGACGATAGTCTACCTGAGTTTGATGCACAGCAAACAAGCGAAGCTTTAGAGGATGATAGCTTAGAGTCTCATGATGAAATGGCGGCTTTAAGTGAGGAGCTTGCAGATGATGATAATTTTGATATAGATGAATTATTAGATCAAACATCAACAGAATTAGATACCTCAAATAACACTTCAGCTGAACTTGATACAAGCGACGACTTTTATTTAGACGATATAGATAGCTTAATTGATGAAGCGAATGACCCAAAAAGTGATGTGGTAGATGACTCAATTGATGCAGAGTTACTCGACGAAGATGAACTTCTAGAAGAAAGCGACGATTTTGATTTAGATGACATAGATAGCTTAATTGATGA
>NZ_WTKW01000631.1:0-1066 GCF_011378745.1 Pseudoalteromonas sp. Z1A6 | reverse complement strand
TTTATGGATTACTAGAGTTTAAAAAGAAGCCAAGAGCTAGAGCTTTTGACTTCTTTTAGGTTAAGACTGGATATAGATTAATTTTTGTTACATCTTGGACAAGGAGGAATAACGGTACCGTCTCTTACAAATGTACTACCTAGGTTTAGACTTGCTACGTAATTACCATCGTATACTGTAGCTTGAACAGAGTAGAGGCCAGCACCTGCATGAGGTAAAATAGATATCTGCTTTATTGAAGATAATTCACTTACATTTATGGATTTGCTGGTAGTTGTATTGAAGTTATCGCTAGTTATATTGACTTGAACTCTTACTAATTTGTTTTGATTTTTTGCTGCCTCTGAGTATTTATCCACTTTATAGTTTGTATTAACTACTATTTGGCCATTACTAGCATTGTATGATGTATCTCCTGAAATTATTTGAGGGGGCTTTTGAACCCACACACTTTCAGCTGAACACATCCCGTTTGCTCTATTCACCCACACTAAACCAGCTCCGTATGATTTACTAAAGCTCATATTTCTGTATGCATTTGCTTCAATACTAGATTTGTCAGTTCCTACATATCCAAATTCTGAATTGTTGAACCTGATATTAGCGAATGTATCAAACAAATTAGCTTTAACTCTGAAACTTTGGTTTTGAAGTACAAACTTAGGGCTTTCAATTCTCACATAATCGTAAGAATCAATAATCTGTTTTAAGCTTTCAACTAATTGTTTCCAAGAATTTAATTCTGCTTGATCATAATTTCTATCGTTATCATTATAAATATCATAACCGGCTTCCACGCCATTACCAATATCATCAGATGTTAATTCAAAGCTTTCAGCTCTACCATAGGTACAATTGTCGGGTAAATCAAAGACCCCTGCATTAGAAGATACGCTATATAATGATGAAAGTATAAATATAGAAGGTAGTAGTTTTTTCTTACTTAACATAAGTAATTCCGTTTATAATTAATACAAAGAGACTTATAAAATACACGAAATGGGAACATACGAAACAAATAATTAACAAGAACCTTGTAACAAAATATTTCTAAAAGTTTTAGCTA
>NZ_WTKW01000630.1:0-1067 GCF_011378745.1 Pseudoalteromonas sp. Z1A6 | reverse complement strand
TTAAACGACAAGTAAGTAAACCAAACGGATTACTTATAATAAAAAAAATCCCATATTAGCCAGGCTAATATGGGCAAAATCACACAATGAATAAGGTGTTTTTAAATTACGGTTTATGCTTTTAATTAAAGTCTATCGGTAATATTTCGTACTAAGTCAGAATCTACAAATTGAGTAATAAGTGCAGCGCCCCACGCATAGCCACGCTGTATTGGGTAACCTTTAAAAATCCAGCGTTTACGCACGTGATTGAAGCGATCTAAATAGTCTTGCTTTTTTTTAGGCAGAGGTTGATCGCCCAATTTATTCCATGCTTTATATACACCTGACATGTCAGAGCCTCGCATAAAGCGTTGCAACCAACGCGGAAAACGCGAGAAGCTAATGGTTGACTGAAAATCAATAAAATAAGGTTTACCGTCTGCGCCGCATAAAATATTACCCATATTACGCAAGTCTAAATGCACGATGCCTTTACGATGCATTTTTGCTACTTGGCGCTCAAGCTCGCTAAAAAAGTTAACAGGTAGTGTTTTGTCTTCATGAATTAAAGAGCGCAGTGGCATGCCTTCAATATAGTTATAAGCCACAGCTATCGGCGATAACCTACAAAAGCGATTAGCAACAGCATCAAGCTCAGCTAATCGGCTCAACCCTTTATATTCTTGATTTACAGATAGTCGCGCAAATGTTTTACGAATAAGCCACGGGCTTTGGCTAAAATCTTTAACAATCAAATCAAATTCATTATCTTTATATCGATACACAATCGCGTTAGCAAAACGTCCCTTATGGACAACACTTAAGTGATGTTGCATAAAAGTATGTTCTGGATATTGCTGCTGTAATTGTACTAACAAATTATTTTCAATCATAACAAACCTAACAAGATGATAACTTTAATTGCCTAGGCAACTATATTATCAAAGTTAGATTCTACGCACAATCAGATCAACTAATTAGCACGCTAACTTTCTGTTGAAACAGTATCACTATTTTATTGATAATCTATTTGTGGGGGGAATTTCGGGTAATGTATCTAGATTATTTATAGCTTTAAATAATAA
>NZ_WTKW01000063.1:0-15795 GCF_011378745.1 Pseudoalteromonas sp. Z1A6 | reverse complement strand
AATTCAGGTAGTTCTTTTTCACTTAATGGAGTTTCTAACTTGTGTAAGTAATTAATACTGTGGGGAGTTACACCAAGTAAATGCTGAGCATTATCTATCTCAACAACCATTAAACGCTCGCGAGAACCCAAAGGTAGACTTCTGACTACTTTAAATTCATCGCTGTTTGCTAAATTTGGATTAAGCTTTTTAACAAAAAATGCCAGCACAATAATTAGTACTAGCACCATTACAAGCGACAGCACCATAGAGAGTATATCTCCAGTAGGTGTTGCCACATCTGCTTTTGAAAAAACGGAACTCGTTAAAGCAACTAATAAGCTCATCGTAGTTTTTTGATCCGCTCTACTTGGCTTATCACGTCAGTTAAGCGAATACCAAACTTGTCGTTTACTACAACTACTTCACCATGGGCTATCAAAGTACCATTAACTAGCACGTCTAGCGGCTCGCCCGCAACACGGTCAAGCTCAACAACAGAGCCTTGGTTAAGTTGCAATAAGTTACGAATATTAATTTTAGAGCGTCCTACTTCCATTGAAATAGTAACGGGGATATCTAAAATAGTGTCGAGTTTTCGTTTTTCATCGCCACTCATTTCGTGTTTTGAATCACTTAACTCATCAAGCTCTGCAACATGTGCTTCGCTACTATCATCTGGAGCTTCGGCTTCTGCTAATGCTGCTGCCCATTCATCCATTGTGTCTTGATCATCGCTCATACTTTTAACCTTTTAATCAATTACCAGTCTAAGTCTACACCGTCAGAGAGGTGTAAATCATCTTCTAGTTCTGCTAATTCTGCATCTGAGTCAATTTTCTTGCCGCCTTTGGTAAATACATGCAGCTCAGATTTAACTGAATCAGGTCGTTTAATTTTTTCACTAATTTGAAGCGCAACATTATCGCGAGAGCGACCCATTTTGGCTCTAAATGTAGGTAGTTCTTCAACAAACACGGTTATATGCTCAGGCATTTCAACCGGAATAATATCACCGGCTTTGAGTTCCATAATTTGTTTTAAGGTTAAATCAACTTCAAGTAACTGAGTTGATATTTCAACCTCTACATCCATTATTTCATCGCGAAGCGCTTTGCTCCAACGTAAATCAGTATCTTCAGTATCAGACTGAACACCCGCATCTAACAGCTCTCGAATTGGCTCAAGCATTGAATACGGAAGTGCAATATGAAAATCGCCACCGCCACCATCGAGCTCAATATGAAAAGAACTAATAACCACAACCTCAGTTGGGCTTACAATATTAGCCATAGCTGGGTTTACTTCAGAATCGAGATATTCAAACGATACATCCATAACCGGTGCCCAAGCTTCTTTATAATCTTCAAAGATTATTTTAAGGAGCATTTGTACAATTCGGCGCTCTGTTGGCGTAAATTCTCGGCCTTCTATTTTTGCATGATAACGCCCGTCACCACCAAAAAAGTTATCTACCAAAATAAACACAAGTCGTGCTTCCATGGTAATCAGGCCAGTGCCTTTTAAAGGTCTAAAACGCACCATATTTAAACTGGTTGGAACAAATAAAGTATGAATATACTCGCCAAACTTAATCATTTGCACGCCGTTAATAGACACCTCTGCGGTGCGGCGCATCATGTTAAATAGGCTAATTCGCATATGACGAGCAAAGCGTTCATTAACAATTTCCAGCGTCGGCATACGACCACGCACGATCCGATCTTGCGAAGAAAAATCGTACTGAAGCGTACTTCCCCCGCCATCTTCACCTTCGTGTATATCTTCCTCTTCAACGTCATCAACGCCATGTAATAGCGCATCAATTTCGTCTTGGGATAATAAATCGCTCACGCTAACCCCTTATTGCATCACAAAGCCGGTAAACAATACCCGCTCAATTACTTTGCTGCCTTCAACATCCATTAAGGCTTTTTGTACCTTTTCAAGTGCAGAAAAACGAAGTGTTTCTTTACCAGAGCTCGTACTTAACTCATCAGCAGTTGTAGTAGAAAATACGCTTAGTAGCGTCCCTTCTATTAGTGGAATGTGTTTTTTGGCTGTTTCTTCATTTACTTCGCCACGTACTAATAACTGTACTTTAATTTGCACAATTCTGTCGCGACTTGAACCGGGAACGTTAAATACAAATGGGCGTGGCATTGACACATATAAAGCACTGCCTATTTCAGCTGAATCACCAACAGCAGCAGAAGGAGCATCTGCTGACATCGCAGTCTCTTCATCTAAGGTTTCAACTGGCGCATCCGAACCCGACATAAAAAAGTAACCTGCAGCACCGCCTACGATAAGTAGTACAGCTACTATGATTATTATTAGTTTCTTTTTGCTTTTACCGGTTTCTTCAATTTCTAAACTTGTTTCTTCAGCCATCATGATTCCTTTAATCGCAAAGGTACTTGCTTGTTTTAGTTATTATAATAGCAGCACTTAGGCATAGTAATCTATTGATGATGAAGTTTGTTGTCGAGAACTTTGTGCAGTGTTATTTGCTTGCTCGTCGTTTTCATCATTAACTGACTTATTATTAGCCATATTACCTTGGGGTCCACTCTCACTTTGCTCGGCAGTTTCACCACCTGATTGCCCATAAGAAATAGTACTTTCACCAAGCTCTAACCCTTGTTGCGCTAACATTTCACGTAAGCGCGGCATTGATTGTTCAAGTGCTTCTTTGGCTTGCTGGTTTTGTACTACAAAGTTTATATGTGCTTGTTCTGCATCGCTACGAATACGTATTTGCATACTGCCCATTTCAGGAGGATCTAGGCGAATTTCTGCTTCTTTGTTATTAATGCTCAGCATTGAGCTAACGCGCTCTTGCAGTAATTTAGCTGCATCACTTTTAACAATATTAATTGCCTGCATTACACCAGGATCAATACTTACTTGCTTAACTTGCGATGTACTTTGTAATTGTTGAGTTTGTACTATTTGGGTATCAAGTAAGCTCTGCTCATAACTTAATGAGTCGTATTGGCTTAATGTGCTCACTTGCTGAGTATTTAAAGCAGCTGTAATTTGCGTAAATATTTGTGCTACGCGTGCAGGTGTTTGTTCTGCAGTTATTTTCTTAAGGCCATCTTTTTGTAATTCTTCAAGTGATTTTAATAAATCATCACGCTTAGTTGAGGTTGTTACGGCTTTATTTAAATCAGCCTCTTCGTTTGTTGATGTCTTTAAGCTTAACTTTTGTGGATTATATACTGTGTTAGGAGTCTCTGACGCTACAAACGTTTTTGAGTCGGTCTTAGCGGTATCGGCAAGTCCTATTTCAATTGAAGCTTTTAATTCATTAACTGTTTGCTTAAGCACTGCCAATTGCTCGCCTTTAGGCTGCTCTGTTTTAATATAAGCGTTTAATTGCGTTAATAAGCTTTGTTTTTCAGTTGTATTAAGTGAATTGATTTCTGCGCTAAAAGAGTGTTTAGCTACGCTACCCTGTGCTTCTTCATTATCAGTAATAAATTGCGCAAGCATTTGCTTAAGATTTGAAGTGCTACTAGTTGCGTTACTGGTTGAATCAGTATTTTCTAATACCTTAATTTGCGCGTTAAGTTGTGAGCGCTGCTCAGGCGTTAAACTAGCAATAACATCATTAGCTTTAATTAAGCTCGTATCTTTAGTCATTAACGTATCTATTGCTGCATTATTATCAGCTTCAGTTGCGGCTGAAGAAGACTGAGTAACGCCCGCTTTGTCGGTGAGTGTTGGCAAAACTATATTATTTTCATCAGCAGACTTATTTTGTCCTATTTGCTCTCTAGAACTCATTGAGGTTGAGACAACTTCAGGTTTTTCTAATATAGGGCCAATGCTGTCATCGGACTTTTTATTTATAGAATTTAATGGCCCTTCAATAGCTTCAGCAACACCACTTTTACGATGCTTGCCTTCATTTAATGGTAACGAATTCAAAGATGGTGAGCTAAAGTTATCGCTTTTTGAATCAGTTAATTTAGCCGTTTTAGAGTCTACATTAGTGGCAATTGGATTTTGCACTACACTGGCTGTATTCGCTTCTTTAGCCGATACTTCATCACTTGTATTAGTGGATGCAATTACTTGTGTGCTTTGTAATTGTGTATTCTCTATTTTGGTATTCTCTGCTTGTGTAGCTTCTAGCTCTGCATTTTCTGATTCTGAACTGTTAGTTGCATCGAACGGCTTATTGACCGAAGTGCTCATTGCTTGTGCTGAATTAATTTGATCAAGCATCTCAACAGACACAAAAGTAACTTCGTCAGTTATTACTTCATCTAGCTTTACGCTCATATTTTCATTTTCTTCTGGCTGTTTATGCTTAGGTATGGCAATAGAGTTTTCGGCATCGGGATTTTTATTGCCTTTAAGCAAAGGCTCCATAAAGTTATGCGCTTCGTTTAGCTGACTTAAAAATTCATCGCCTAAATTTCCTCCGCCATTAGCTAAGCTATTGTCTTTAAAAGCTAACAGTGAATCTTTTTCAGAAGAAACTAAAAACGAAATGTTATTCATCGCCATAAATCACCTAATACCATTACGGCAATATGCCACCGCATACCGCCAAAAGTTGAATTCCACTAAGTAACAAAGCAATTAACGTGCCTGAATTACAAAGCTTTACGACGTTGAAAAAACTGATTAGCTGAAAATTCATCTAACATTTTTTGCTCATTTTTAGCCATTAACGCATTTGCTTTGAGTTTTTGATTTTCGATTAATTTGGCGACTGCTTTAGCTTTAATTTGCTGCTTAAGCCACAGCGTTTTACGTTGAGTAACTACTTGTTTAGCGGTATTTACAGTACTTGCTTGTTGACGAATTGCTTCTTCAATTTTAGCTATAAAGGCATGGTACTGCCCAAACCCGGCGCTGGATAAACCCGACTTACCTTTTAGGTGTAACTGCTGAGAGTATTCAAGTCTAAAATTGTTTAAACCTTGTAGTTTTTGTTGATTTGCTTGCAAGTTTTGATTGGCTTGTAAGTAACTCATGCGCAAATTTTCTTCTTTATCATTTTCAATTTTGAGCAATAAATCGAGTTTGTTTTTAGCCATTATGCTTGTCCTAGTAACTGAGCAAGACCTTGCAGGCCATCATCGTAACTAATGACATCTCGCATACCTTGTTGTAAAAATGCATTTACTCTTGGCATCATATTTATAGCTTGGTCGAGCATTTGATCGGTCCCTTTTTGATAGGCACCTAAAGTAATCATATCTTTGTTTTGTTGATACATTGAATAAACTTGCTTAAGCACTCGGGCTTGTTGCATATGCGGCTCAGAAACAACTTGAGGCATAACACGCGAAATCGACTTTTCTATATCTATAGCGGGATAGTGCCCACTGTCAGCTAAATCACGCGAAAGTACAATGTGGCCATCTAATATAGCTCGCGCTGCATCAGCAATAGGGTCTTGCATATCATCGCCTTCACTTAACACCGTAAAAAAAGCCGTTATTGAGCCTTGCCCTTCACCACCATTACCAGCACGCTCCACCAGCGCAGGCAATTTAGCAAACACCGAAGGCGGATAACCTTTTGTAGCGGGTGGCTCGCCTACAGCAAGTGCAATTTCACGTTGCGCCATTGCGTAACGCGTTACCGAATCGAGTAACAATAATACGTTTAAACCCTGATCTCTAAAATACTCTGCAATAGTTACGGCGCTCTCACAGCCTTTTAAACGCATAAGCGGTGATGAATCAGCAGGCGCTGCGACAACAACTGAACGTTTGCGCCCTTCTACACCAAGTATTTCTTCAATAAATTCTTTTACTTCGCGGCCACGCTCCCCCACTAAGCCAACAACAATGACATCGGCTTCGCTACCTCGGGTCATCATACCCAGTAGTACTGATTTACCCACACCAGAGCCTGCAAACAAGCCCATACGCTGGCCTTGCCCTACTGTGATAACTGAGTTAATAGCACGCACACCTACATCCATAGGCTTAGTGATTGGTCTTCTTGATAGCGGGTTTATAGTGTTTTGCGCAAACTTTAAATGATGCTCAGCATTAATTTTACCAAGGCCATCTAGCGGTCGACCTAAGCCATCTACCACGCGTCCCAATAAGCTCATCCCTACAGGCAAACCTAAGTTATTAACTTGGGGAATAACACGTGCACCAGGAAGTACACCAGAAATGTGGTCGTTAGGCATTAAGTACAAAGTTTGATCGTTAAAACCGACTATTTCGGCGTCTACAAAGCCGTTCATGGTTTCTATTTTACATTGGCTACCAACGGGTGCACGTAAACCTCTAGCCTCAAGCGTAAGGCCAACAACACGCGTTAAAATACCGGCCACAGCAGGCGCTGGGGTTTTAATATGTTGTTGATACTGAGATAAGCGTTCGCTTAAAGGTGCACGTTGAGTTGACATAACACGCCAATAAAGTAGTTAGATACCACTATTATGCAAAAAACTATCCAACGTTTCTTTGACACGTGTTTTAAGAGTCATATCGAGTGACGATTGCGCTGTTTTAACTTCACAGCCACCGCGCTCAAGAGTGGGCTCTGCCATTAATTGCCAGTTATTATCAATAATGGTTTGTTCGCCGTAGCTCTCTTTTATGAGTTCTAAATCTTCGGGGTTTAAATGGATTCGTACTTTTTCTTGCTCCGCATTAAGTGAATCAATACTTTGCTTTAAAGTATGTAAAATCACTTCAGGCGATGTTTTTACTTCTTGATAAATAACAGCTTCCGCCAACATGCTAGCAAGTTGTACTAATTGCTTTTCAGCTTGTTCGTCCACTTTATCTAGCGGTGCAGTTAGCCCCTCTAAAATGGCTTTTAAACTTGTTAACTGCTCTTCAATTAATGGTTTTACATCTTCAAGGCCTTGTGTTTTACCTTGCTCTAAGCCTTCTTTGTAGCCAGCTTCTTTACCTTCGCCAACGCCTTTTTCAAAGCCGTCTATGTAGCCTTGCTCATGACCTTGTTTAAGGCCTTCTTCGTACGCGTCTTGTCTAATGCGTTCAAGCTCAACCATGGTAAGCGCAGGGAGTTCTGGTTCTTGTGGCTCATCAATAGGCATTTCTTCGGCTAATTCTTTTTTGTACAACTCACTAAGCGGTGTGCCGTAAGCCGTAGAGCGATTGCCAAAGCTGCTCTCATCTGGTGCTACATCTGGAATAGCCCAGTTTTTTAATAATTCATCTGCTTCATCAGCCCGAAGTGTGCGTCCTTTGAGTTTGCTCATAGTTTACAGGAACTCCTCGCCACCGCCGCCGCCCAGCTGAATTTCACCTGAGTCAGATAAACGACGCGCTGTTGATAAAATCTCTTTTTGCGCCGCTTCTACTTCGCTTATACGTACCGGTGCCATAGCCTCTAAATCATCAGCAAGCATTTCGGCTGCACGCTTAGACATATTGCCCAGTATTTTGTCTTTAAGCGCATCGTCGGTGCCCTTAATTGCTTTCATTAATACGTCTTGTTGTACTTCTCGTAGGATTGCTTGAATACCACGGTCTTCAACATCCATTAAGTTTTCAAACACAAACATAAGATCTTGAATTTGCTGCGACATCTCTTCGTCATGTTCACGAATAGAGTCCATTAACTGCCCTTCTACGTTGGTATCTAGGTAGTTCATAATATCTGCAGCTGCTTTTAAGCCACCCATTTTAGCGGCTTGTGCACCTGCTTGGCCGGCAAATTGTTTTTCCATAATTTCGTTTAGCTCTTGCAGTGCTGCCGGCTGAACTTCTTCAAGGTTTGCAATACGCATGGTTAAATCTAAGCGCACTTTTTCAGGGAACTGAGCAATAATCTCAGCAGACTGCTCTGGCTCTAAGTACGATAATACAATGGTTTGAATTTGTGGATGCTCATTACGAATAATGTTTGCTACCTGCTTAGAGTCCATCCATTTTAATGAATCCAAGCCTTTAGCGCCTGAGCCCATAACAATTTGGTCAATAAGGCTAGCGGCTTTGTCTTCACCAAGTGCTGCAGTAAGCGCTTTTTTAATAAAGTCTTCTGACTGAAAACCAATGGTACTAAAGCTTTGAATTTGTTCTATAAACAAGTTGTGTACAGCGCTAATCTTAGCTTGTGATAAGTCCTGTAACCCAGCCATAGCCATACCCACTTTTTGTACCTGTTTAGGTTCTAAGTGTTTAAGGATTTGCGCGGCATCTTCTTCTGATAAACTCAAAAGTAATATAGCGGCTTTATCTACCCCATCTAGCTTATCAACATCAAAGGCTGGCGGGAGTTGTTTTTGTTCTTGATCAGTCATCTTCTGTTAACCACGCTTTGACTACTTGTGATGATAGTTCTGGTTCGTTAGCTACAAGGGCACGAATTGCTTTAAGTAAATCTTCGTCGCCATGTAAATCCGGTAACTGCAGTGTACCATCACTTGAGAAACCAACCGAAGCAGAATCAAAGTCTTTATTTAGCATATCAAGTGTATTGTCGCCAATATCTACGCCTGAACTTAATGCATCTTCGTCGTATTCTTCTAGTGTATCGTCTGGGTAAATTAAGCGTTTAAGCATTGGTTTTACTACTGCCATTATCAATACAATGATAACTAAGGCGCCTAATACAAGGCGGGCTATTTTCATAAACCAGTCTTGTTCCCACAGTGGCACTTCTATTGCTAAATTTGTTTCTTCACGTACAAACGGCACTGTTACGACTTCAAGTGCATCACCACGTTGCATATCAAAACCTACACCACCTTGTAGTAAGCGACGAATATTTGACAATGCCTCTACCGAACGTGGAGTCATGGTTGTTTCACCGTTTTCTCCCACTTTAGCAATGTAGTCAACAGCAACTGATACGCTTATTCTACGTATTACACCACTTTGCTGGCGCTTATGAGAAATTGTAGTGTCGAGTTCATAATTACGCGTTGCTTCTTTGTGGCTGCGTGTTGGTGATGTAGCTGTGCCTGCACCACCTTGCCCCGCAACCTCAGGAATGTTCGAGTTTAACGGTGGCTGATTTGTAAGCGCACCTGGAATACCAACAGCTAGGCCGCCAATGTTATTTTCTTCAAATGTGGTTTCGCTTCTAACCGCTGGTAGGTCTGGGTTATAACGCTTTTGAGTTTCCTCAATCGAGCTAAAGTCCATACTCAAATCAACTTGAGCGGTATAGTTTGCAAGTCCAACAACCGGTATTAAAATACTGTCTATTTTTTCAAGGTACTCTTGTTCGCGCTTACGTTCTAAATCGTATTCTTTACGAGAGCGTGCTGCTAATGAGCTTTGCGAACCTGAATTTAGTAATCGACCATTTTGATCGGTAACAGTAACTCGCATAGGCTCTAAACCCTGTACTGCCGAGGCAATCATATCAACAACAGAGTCTACTTCTTCACGGTCGAGTGAGCGACCACGCTTAAGCGTTAATACAACAGTTGCTGATGGTTTTTTCTCTCTACGCGCAAATACGTTTTCTTTAGGAATAGCTAACAATACTTTGGCGCGAGTAATGTTGTTAAGTTCTTCAATGGTGCGGGCAAGTTGTTGCTCGCGGCCATGTTTTAGGCGTTCGCGCTCTAAGCGTTGGCTTACACCAAAGCCCATATCTTGCATAATTATATCAGAGCCCGACGCTGGCCCTTGCTCTAACCCTTCGCGGGTCATTAACAATTTAATATTTTGGTATTCGCTTTCATCAACCGATACAACATTACCATCTAGTTGATATTCAATTTGTTGCGCATCTAAAAAGTCGAGCGTTTGAATAAGCTCTTCAGTTTGCATTTTGCCTAACGGGCGCATATCTGGCTGACGAGCCCAAATAATAATAAAAATCGCGATAGCTAAACAAATAGCCAATGCTATAACCAATGTTACTTGGCGCAATACATCAACACCATTTAAAGCACTTAAGTAGCCTGACTTTTGTTCTTGTTGATCATCACCACCACTTTGGTCAATACCGCCACCAGCAAGTGCTAGGTCTGTAGATTGGTTAGATTGCGCCACAATAATTCTCCACTACCTAATTAAACAGGCATGTTCATGATTTCTTTATAAGCTTCAACAAGTTTATTACGAACCTGTACTGTAGCCTCAAAAGCAACTGACGATTTTTGAGAAGCAATCATCGCCTCAGCAAGCGATACACTTCGATCACCCATCTCAACTGCTGTTACTTTTTGAGCGGCATCTTGTTGTAATCCATGCACTGAATTTAGTGCATCACTTAGCATGTCGCCAAACTGGGAAGTAGAAGTAGGTTGAACTTGAGTCGGCAATTTATTTATTTGATTATTACGGCCGGCTTCTAAAGCCATTGATTGCATTTCTTGAAATACAGCACTGTTTTGAATTTTCATAATTTATCTCTGACACGCAGTGAACTCTTACAAGTAATAAAGCACAAAGCATGCCAAATAATTAATCATTAAAATACAATAGGTTAACTTTAATTTGTGTTAGTCAGAGTTTTGACAACCCTAAGTTCGTAGCGCAAACTTAGGGTTTATAGGAGGTTATGCAGGAAGTGAAATACCTAAATCGCGCATTTGCGCTAGTTTATAACGTAAAGTTCGTGGGCTTATGCCCAACGTTTCGGCAACGTCTTTACGCTTGCCTTGGCAACGTGCAAGGGTTTCTAAAATAATGCGATGCTCTTTGTCTTTAAGCTCATCTTTATAGCTACCGGTATCTGCCGCTAGTAAACCTTGCTTAGGCTCATCCTCTGCATGCGATTTTTCATCATAATATGCAGAGCTTAGCGTGCTTTTATCAACGCCTTTATCTGCGTGAGCTAATTCTGTTGGCGATACTGTTTGCGCTGGTGCCAATGATGGCTCCATAACAAAGTTATTAGATACTAAGTTTTCGATAAAAATAGCATGCTCGTTTATTGTATCGCCACTTCGCAATATAAGTGCACGCTGTATAACGTTATCAAGTTCGCGCACATTGCCAGGCCACGCATGAGCCAATAACTTTTGCTCAGCAGCTTTATCTAAATATGCCATGGGCTCTTTGCTTTTACTTATATGGCGCTCAATTAAATGCTTAGCCAATACAATAATATCGCCAGGGCGTTGGCACAACGGTCGCCACATTAGTGGAAAAACATTAAGCCTGTAATATAAATCTTCTCTAAACTGATTTTCAGACACGGCTTCTTTTAAATCACGATTACTGGTTGCCAAAATACGTACATCGAGCTGGATTGTTTTACGACCCCCTAAACGCTCTACTTCACGTTCTTGCAGTACGCGTAACAGCTTTGCTTGTAGCCCTAAGTCCATCTCAGTAATTTCATCAAGTAAAATAGTCCCGCCCTGTGCTTGCTCAAACTTACCCGGACATGCTTGAATCGCCCCCGTAAAAGCCCCTTTTTCATAACCAAATAAAGTGGCTTCGAGCATATTTTCAGGAATAGCCGCGCAGTTAATCGCCACAAATGGCTCATTACATCGGCTCGACTTATCATGAATATAACGAGCGAGTACTTCCTTACCTGAACCACTTGGGCCAAGTACCATTACACTTGCATCAGAGCGTGCTACTTTACTTGCAAGCTCCAATAATTGAATACTAGTTGGGTCGGCAACAATGGGGCCGTCGGTTTCTTTTGCTTTTTCAGGCAAATAACGACTCACCATATTTAACAGCACTTCAGGTGCAAATGGTTTAGCCATGTAGTCAATTGCACCTAGGCGCATGGCTTCTACCGCATCGTCAATTGTGGCGTACGCCGTCATCATCAATACAGGTAAATCAGGGTGGTTTAATTTAATACTGCGTAGTAAATCAAGGCCACTCATTGCGCCCATTTGCACGTCGCTTACAACAAGCGAAAATTGATCTTTTTTAAGCAGTAACATTGCTTGCTCAGCACTGTTAGCTGCAACACATTCAATACCCGATATTTCAAGGGTATCTATTAAGGCTTCACGAAGCCCAGCGTCATCTTCGACAACTAAAATAGTGTTACTCATAATGATCCCTCTAATTTAGATGTTGCCTTAATAGGCAGTAACAAGCTAAAGCAGGCACCACCCTGCGTATTATTGGTCACATCAACACGGCCTTGGTGCGCACTAGCCACCGAACTCACTACAGCAAGTCCTAAACCTGTGCCCTGACTTTTTGTAGTAAAAAATGGTTCAAAAATTTTATCGCTTTGGCTTAAATCAACACCTGGGCCATTGTCGCTCACACTAATACGAACCATATCTAAATCTTTTAAATCTCTTTGTGCGCTAATTTTTACTTTTGCACCGCCGCCAATAACTTGAATACTATTGTGCACAAGATTTTGAATAGCACTGGCCAATGCCGTTTTATTACCGACTATTTGTATATCTGGCTCTGGTAAGCTTACATCCAGCTCACTTTCATTAAGTGCGACCATCGCATCAGCGCCCGCTTTAACTTCTGTTAAAAGCTGCTGCATTGAAACTTGCTCAACAACTTGCTGATCGCCACTTTTAGCAAATAACAGCATGTCGTTTACTTGAGTTTCTAAATCTTTTAAACGCGACATTAACTTTGTTTGAAAGTTATCGCGAGATGCTTCGGGTAAGCGCTTAGACCCTAAATTAGCAGCGTACAGCATAGCGGCTGAGAGCGGCGTACGGACTTGATGCGCCAGTGACGCAACCATTTTACCCAGCGCGCTTAATCGCTGCATATGTGCAACACGTTTTTGTAAACGGCGAGTTTCGGTTAAATCCGTCATTAAAATAAGTTGCCCAGGCTCTGGTGCTAAAGCAGTAATATCAAGTTTTATTAGGCGCCCGTCTTTTAAAGACACTTCGTGACCATCATCTTGATGTGGCCTAAAAGAGCGCTGAATAACATTAAACCAGCGTTCGCCTTCAAGTGGCTCGCCAAGCATATCAATCGCTATTTGATTCGCTTTTGCAATCAACCCTTTGCCATCAAGTACAACCACGCCTGCTGGCATGGTATCAACCAAATGCGAAAGCCAACTTGCTTGCTTGCGCAGATCGCTTAATTCACCAATGTACTCCTCTTGAAGTAAACATGGGTTATACTGATTTGCAGAAAAAAACTGTGGTTTTAGCACGCTAGCAAGGGCCATAATCAAATCTCGAATTGATGTAGATACATGTCTAAATGCACGATTTATACCAAAATTTATTTACATACTTATCATTAAGTTACATCAATAATTTGAGCGACATAAAAATGACGCACGCAAAAAGGAATAATAATGAGTGAGCAAATAAAGTGCCGTTGCCCGTGGCTCGACACCACTAAACCCGACTACGTTATTTACCATGATGAAGAATGGGGCGTCCCCCTTTATGATGATACAAAGCTGTTTGAATTTATCACTCTTGAATCCGCGCAAGCCGGCTTAAGCTGGTACACAATTTTAAAAAAGCGCAGCGGTTACAAAAAAGCATTTGCTAATTTTGATGTAAAAAAAGTAGCCCAATTCACACAGGATGACATTGAGAGACTAATGCTTAATGAGGGTATTGTGCGCAATCGCTTAAAAATTGCGGCAACTGTTAACAACGCTAAACGCTTTATAGAAATACAAAAAGAATTTGGAAGTTTTAGTAACTACCAATGGCAGTTTGTGGGTAATAAACCGATTATAAGTAATTTAAATAACGTTGAGGACTACCCAGCAATTACAGAGGCATCAACTGCATTTGCGAAAGATTTAAAAAAACGGGGTTTTAAGTTTTTAGGACCAACCACGGTTTATGCCCATATGCAGGCCTGCGGTATGGTTAACGATCACAGTAATGATTGTTTTAGAAAAGAAGAAATTATTGAGGCTTTTAGTAGTAAGTGATTAAAAGCCATAAAAGTAATTTGTTCACAAAGAGGTTAAGAGACGCTGCGCTATAGAGAAGTAACGCGTAAGTTGGCTATGGTTTCTCATTTATCCTCGTTTTTCACGCGAGCAGTCTAGCGTCTACAACAAAAGTAAAAACCGTGTAGGTGCGAATTTACTTCGCGCTCTTGCTAATATTTTTTAAGTAAAGTGCGGTATAAAACCGCACCTACAAAACGAGGGGTTATTTATCTACTGTGTTTGGCCAATTTATAACTAAACACTGACAGCTGCTTTTAAACCTTAATCTCTTGAAAGATTATACTTTTTCATTTTCTCAACGAGTGTGGTTCTGCGAACACCCAATATCTCTGCAGCGCGAGCCACAACGTAATCATAGCGCTCTAACGCTTGGGTTATTAAGCTTATTTCGAGCTCGGCTAAATAATCTTTAAGTTCAATGCCATCATCAGGCAACAGCCCACTACCCGTTTGGCTAAACTCAGCATCTGGCTCAGTTTCGTAATCGCTAAAACCGGTGCTAAATATATCGTTAAAGGCGTCTTTTTCCATTAACTCTTCAGGGTATTCAGGCTCGTAGGCTTCAACTTCAATGTAACGATATTTATTAGGTAAATCGGGAATATCAACCACTTTCTCAGGAAACATAATAACCATTCGTTCCACTAAGTTAGCAAGCTCACGAATATTACCAGGCCAAGCATGTTCTTTTAAGCTCTCAACTGCGCGCTCGGTAAACTTAGCGGTAGAACCTGTTTGGTCGTTAACTCGGCGCATTAACTCCTTTAAAAGCAGCGGTATATCATCAGCACGTTCACTCAGCGATGGGTTTTCGATAGGAAATACATTTAAGCGGTAATATAAATCTTCCCTAAAACTGCCCTCTTCAATCATTGTTTCAAGATTACGATGCGTGGCCGCAATAACGCGTACATCAGCCTGAATGGCCTTTGTACCACCAACACGCTCGTAGCTGCGTTCTTGCAATACTCGCAGCAACTTAACTTGCATTTGCAGTGGCATATCGCCTATTTCATCTAAAAATAGCGTTCCACCTTGAGCTAGTTCAAACCGCCCTTTACGAGCCGATATAGCACCAGTGAACGCGCCTTTTTCGTGGCCAAATAGTTCACTTTCGAGCAGCTCAGCCGGTATAGCACCACAGTTAACTGGTACAAACGGTCCATTAATACGCTTTGAAAGCAAGTGTACATTACGGGCAACCACTTCTTTGCCTGTGCCTGATTCGCCTAAAATTAAAACATTAGCGTCGGTTTTTGCCACTTGTTCAATTAAAAAGCGAACATCTTTTACGGCCTCTGTTTCACCAACAAGTCCATCAAAAATTTTATGTGGTTTAGTATGCTTATGCTCGTTTGGCAGCATACGCTGATACTGCTGGCAATCGTGAAGTAACTGAGTTGTCACTTCGTGATTAAATGGCTCGCAAATAAGCCCCACCACATTAGCTATACTTAATAGTGGTTTTAGCGTTTCGCCAATTAATAAAAACGGTAATGTTGGATAGCGTTTAATTAAGCTTTCGTGGTCAAGTGATTGCAACGCTCCTAAAATAATCATGCATTCTTGCTGCTGATATTTTTTGCATTCTTGTTCAAAGCAGTCTTCGCTTAATAGTTCAGCAGCTTCACCAATAAAGCCAAGTGAAGCATTTAATCCTATTGCGCGGTTGTTATTATTATCTAAAATCAAGATCATATTTAGCGAGCCGTACTTTCACTAATTTGTATAATTAGTTAAATTGTAAGCCAGTTCAGCATGGATGCAAGTGATAGCGGCAGTTTTTTGACATAAACGCCAAAAAACAGACGGGTTAGTTAAGTCAATCATACTTAATGGTTAATCATTAAGTATGGGTTATAGTTTTAACTTAGTTATTACTTAGCCATTACCTAGCTATTACTTAACTGTAACTTAGCCCTAAAAATTAATTTACTCGGCAATAAAAATGCTATTGTTAGTAAATAAACTCAATTATAAATTTAAGTTGAAGTTACAAATGCCGAT
>NZ_WTKW01000629.1:0-1074 GCF_011378745.1 Pseudoalteromonas sp. Z1A6 | reverse complement strand
GCATTTGCTATGTGAAAGTAGGACATTACCAGGCTTCAAATTGTAGAGAGCCCGAATCTAACGATTCGGGCTTTTTTACATCTGCAGAAAAGTGAAATGCGCGCAATTAATACACACTACATCAACACGCATCACGTAGGTCGGGCGAGCATAGCGACTCTCGCCGTTAAAATCACAACAAGAATCCTCACTACCCCATTCGGCCAATACAGTAGCATTTGCTACGTGACTCTCCAACCACGACATTTCCAAGCTTCAAATTGCAGAAAGCCCGAATCTAACGACTCGGGCTTTTTTTACGTCTGCAGAAAAGTGAAATACGCGCAATTAACACACACTCACATCAACACGCAGGGCGGGCGAGCAAAGCGACTCCTGCTGTTAAAATTATAAAAACCTACGCTCTACGATGAGTGCGCAGCATTTTCACTATGACTCTCCACCGCTGAAGGTATCATGACATCACACAAGCATTAAGTTGTAGAGCTCCCGAACCTAACGAGCTGGGCTTTTTACATTTTTAGAAAAGTGATTCAGGTATTCCTCTAGAGCGAAGCGTCTCTCAGTGAATAATCTACTTAATTTAACGAGTTAAAGTGGCATCGCCGATGCGAGTGTAGTTTTTCACTGTGACTTCCTAACGCTGAGGGTACTATTGCACTGTACAAAGCTTCGAATTAAAGAAAGTCCTAACCTAAATAGTCGTTTTTTTGCATATATAGAATGTAAAAATATGAGTGAATAATATCAATTCAAATATATAAGCAGATTGGTATTATATAAAAAGTATGAGATCCTCATAAATCAAAGTTATTTTAAATTAATGGTATGAGTTAATGATTACTCGTTAACAAACTACTGACTTAACTTGTTTATGAAGGCAATGAATACTAATATAATTTCATGACCTTATAACTAAAATTTATTGAGTTAGTTGTTTTAAAATTACTACCAATAATGATTGTGAGCTGTAACTAGATGCCCTATGAAACATTTTTAGATGACTCTACTTCGCTAGTTGAATTTACACGTATTTACTTAGCTATTTTTTATACTTTTGTTGCGGGGTTTTAT
>NZ_WTKW01000628.1:0-1083 GCF_011378745.1 Pseudoalteromonas sp. Z1A6 | reverse complement strand
CTAGGTCAGTACCTTTATCAGCAAATTGATGAGCAGTGGCTTGAAGCACAGCTTATTTTAGATTGCGATAATAATAATGTGATTGAGTGCAAAGCTCACTTTAAAGCAGATGACGAAACACAGCATGCAATTGCTGTATCTGACAATATAACAGCGTTGTTTAAAACGTTATTTGACCACGCCATTAAAAATGAAGTGGAAGATTGGCAACGCGCTATTTTTACAATTACGCGTAAAGGCCAATTTAACTTAAACTTTGAACGCGATAATAATGACGAAGAATTAATATCCGCTGTTAAAACATATTAAGTATTAATGTAACCCGCTCATTAACAACATGGATGTTGTAAAGCTAGGCGCTGCAGCCTTTTAATATTAGCACCTTAGCCTGTATTTCAAATTGAGCCCCTCATTTACTTCTCATTCTTTCCTCTTGGTGCAAAAAATATTTTAAGTGAATTATTCACAAAGAGGTTAAGAGGCGCTGCGCTTAAAGAGTAAAAGCTTACTGTGGCAACTAAGTTGAAAAATTCCGAACTAATGGCTCTACGTTTTTACAAACAATAATATAAGCATTACGGGCTCAGGTAATGGCGATTTAATTATTCACAACGCAGGCGGGGAGATAAAACTCGACAGCCAAGGTAATGTTGATATTACCGCCACTAACGTACTCACACTCGATGGCACATTTATAACCTTTGATGGCCCGGTTGATTACGACATAACTAGCCCACAAAAAGCCAGTAGCCCAAGCACCGCAAGCCCTGTCGATATTAGCCGCATTAGTGATATAACCATTAATGACTCAGGTATTGCTGCAACAACGTCAAGCGTAGTGGATTTACTTTATGTTTATCAAGATGGCAGCCCTGTAAAAAACGCACCTTATACAATTAAATTTGATGATGGAACACAAAGCACAGGCCAGCTAGATGAAGACGGTATAGCACAATTAACCGACGTACCAAATGGTCAGTTTAATATTCAATACGGGGAAGATACGCGCGAATATGAGCCTCAAGATAACGCAACGCCAAACCCACTTTATAAAAGAATAACCCCCGCCTCTGCCATACAAAT
>NZ_WTKW01000627.1:0-1086 GCF_011378745.1 Pseudoalteromonas sp. Z1A6 | reverse complement strand
TTAAAAATTGCAGGGAGGTTTAGACGAGTTCAGTAATAAAACACAGAGTGGGTTGTATTACTGAACTCGTCTAATAGGGGATTATTCTTGGATTTTTCTAAACGTATTTACAACCCACTTCGCAAATAAATCAAGCGGGTGATTAGGCGTGCTTGATTCGTGCTGCACTAAATAGTATTTATCTTTAGTTGTTAAAGGCTGTTCAAATAACTTATAGAGCCACTGCTCATCTAACCAGCTTTGGCTTATAGGCAGTGGAATAAGTGCAATCCCCATACCCTGTTGCGCAGCACGTGCTACACCAAACATACTATCTATTTGAATAATTTGAGAAGGAGAGAAGTCATCAATTCCTGCTTTTTCGGCCCACTGGTGCCATGCCCAAGGGCGAGCTTTGTGTAGTATTAGCGGAACTTGATTAAGCGCTTGACGGTGATCGTCCCTCCACTGATCGAGCAGCTTTTTATTACATGCAGGGATATATTCAAGATTAAATAGCTCTGTTGCAGAACCTTCAGTGGGTTTACTCGATGATAATACAATAGATAAATCGCTATGGCGCGTTAACTCTTTGCGCGTCTTGAGCGTGTCCATTTGTAAATTTATATTAGGATGCTCTGACGTCCACTCACTTAATTTAGGCATGAGTAGCTCGCTGGCAAAAAACTCAGGCAACGTAATTGTCAAATTTGTATTTTGCTGCATCTGACTAAACTCGTTAATGGTGCCCTCTAACATTGTGATGATAGGAGACACTGCATCAAAAAAGTTTTTACCCGCTGTGGTTAAGCTAATTGAACGCGTTTTACGTTGAAAAAGTTCAATACCAAGTTGTTCTTCAAGTTGTTTTATTTGATGGCTTACCGCAGACGGCGTTAAGTACAGCTCATTAGCTGCATGCTTAAAACTTAGGCTTCTTGCGGCAAAGCAAAAAGAGCGAAGGCCACGAATAGGAGTTTGCATGTTTTCCAGAATTATTTAATTTATTGAGACGCCTTACTTAGGCAAAATTTGAACCAACTATTTAATATATAAATATCAGTAGGTTAAAAATAAATTTAACGCTAGTTCACAAAAAGGGTGCAG
>NZ_WTKW01000626.1:0-1092 GCF_011378745.1 Pseudoalteromonas sp. Z1A6 | reverse complement strand
TTATCAATAAAAACAAATAAAAAACGAGTTAATCTACAGGCTCGTTATAAACCATAAGGAAGTGTCATGAAAAAAATATTTGTCGGAGCAATAATTCTGGTTAGTTCTAGTGTATTCGCTAACCCATATAAAAGTGGGTTCGTTGATGTTTCAATTCAAACACAAGAAGGTAAAGAAACTTTTAAACTAGTTTGTCGGCCTAAAATCACTGTGGAGAAATTACCAAAAAACTGGGTTAGTTCTTGTAACGATATCGGCAAGAAACTTCTGGAGTTAGCTGTCGAAAACGGAGTGAAAGTCGATCCAGTTGACAAAGTATTTGGTATGGCTGGTGACTTTGCTCAAAAGGCATCTAGTGATCTACCAGAAGATATTGTCCCCGCAGCAATTGTTAGCCGAGAATTTGGTAGTTAATGGTTTATAACAAGTAATAAACTAGGACAAATAACATTTTTCTGCGTCTCTATTTTAACTTACTATTATTTGGCTGTTAGAGCTATTCTACAGCCTCGTTATACGCTTCTAAAGCTCGGTGTAAATAAAATGTTTGATGATGCAATTATACTTGCTATCAAATTACTTGAAAGCGATGATGATTACTTAAATATAGTTATGAATCTTTGTCAAATTGGAAATAAAAAGTATGGTCAATGCTGGAATACTGAGTTTCATTTATTTGGTATAATTGCATCTGATACAGATCATTTACCTTTAATTCATGTTAGAGAAAGATGTTCCGCTGAGTTCTTAGTTAAATCAGATAAAGAGTTAGCTGAAATTGTAGAGTATTACCGATCTGATGTGGTGATAGCTTGTAATCTAATAGTGAGTAGTAAAAACGTATAACAAGTCGTAAAGCAGAACAAAAAAAATCTGGTTTTTACTGCTATGTCGCTTACTTTAGCAAATATATTTTGCCTATTTAAGGCAGTACTAGATATAAAAATACAAGGATGCATAATTGAATTATTTAAATTGGTTACAAAAAACATACCCAGAGCTAAATGAGATATCAAATGAAACTATTAACTCTCATATCGACAAAGCAAAGTCTGATACAGATCTTTTTAGGGAATTCATTAAAGTACTAGG
>NZ_WTKW01000625.1:0-1098 GCF_011378745.1 Pseudoalteromonas sp. Z1A6 | reverse complement strand
GCAAATATAATTAGTATTTGGTCGTTAATAACTTTCCAAAGTAGGCTTCATTTTATCGCATAATTGCCTCTAAAAAATCGAATGTACTTACATTTAATAGTATTAATTCATTATTTCATGAGAATAAATTGTAAATTAATGTATAATAATGCTCGGAAAACGCTTAATAAAAAACATTTGGAGTAAATATGGATTCAGTACTTAATTGGCTTAACGATAACTCAGGCCTAATCTTACACTACGGTATACAAGCTGTTGTTGCGCTTGTTATCTTTTTACTTGGTAGTCGTATCGCTAAGTTTTGTTCTAACTTAACTGAAAAAGGTTTTGCTAAAAAGAAAGTAGATAAAGCTGTCGGGTCGTTTGTTTCAAGCATTGTGTACACACTTGTATTTGCTGTTACTATTTTAATGGCACTTTCGCAAATTGGTATTGAAACAACTTCGTTCATTGCTATTTTAGGTGCTGCAGGCTTAGCTGTTGGCTTAGCATTACAAGGTTCACTATCTAATTTTGCATCAGGCGTGCTAATTATTTTACTTCGTCCGTTTAAATCTGGTGACTTTGTTGAAGCAGGTAATAAAATGGGTACTGTTAAGAAAATCGAAATATTTTCAACTGAACTTCGTACACCAGATAATAAAGTAATTATCGTACCAAACTCTCAAATAATGTCAGGCGCTATTACTAACTTCTCGCGTGAGTCTACTCGCCGTATCGATTTAGTTATTGGTGTTAGTTACGATGCTGATTTACGTCAAGCAAAAGAAGTATTAAAATCTGTGTTAGATGCAGAAACACGCATACTTAAAGACCCAGCTTATACAGTAGCTGTATCTGAGCTAGGTGATTCTAGCGTAAACTTTGTTGTTCGCCCTTGGGTTAACGCTGCTGATTACTGGCCTACTTACTGGTCATTAATGGAAAATATTAAAATTGCATTAGATGATGCAAATATTGCAATCCCATTTCCACAAATGGATGTTCATTTACACAAGCAAGACTAATTTTAAATAGTTATTTAATTAAAGTTATCTTTAATTGTTGTAGTGATAAAGCGGCTATTAGAAATAAAATTTCATGCAGTATTTGCTGCAT
>NZ_WTKW01000624.1:0-1114 GCF_011378745.1 Pseudoalteromonas sp. Z1A6 | reverse complement strand
CGTCTGTTAGCTTGTCATTTAGGTTTTTTTATATTGAATTTAGCAACAATGCCACTTTGGCAAATAGAGGGATCTACACTCTACGCTTTAATAACAGCATTAACAATTTATAATCAATATACGGTTCAAAATAATCAATTTAAGGACAGACAATCATGATTGTGTCTAAGCATGATTATAAAAGATATTTAATCGAAGATAAAAAAAGTCTCGGTGCTAAAGATAGCTTTAAAGAGTGGCTATTTCACGATATTTGGCGTTTCCAAAGAGCTTTAAGAAGAGCTGAATATTGGACTAATTGCCATAAATCTTTTTTTGGTAGAGCTTTAGCGTTATTGTTCAGGTTTTACTCAAAAAAAGTAGGGCAAAAATTTGGTTTTACAATACCCGTTAATACTTTTGGAGCGGGTTTATCAATTGCTCACATCGGTACCATCGTTATTAACTCTCATACCAGAATTGGCACTAATTGTAGAATTCATGTTTGTGTAAATATTGGCGCAGCAACTTATAATAGCTTACATGCGCCCATTATAGGGGATAATTGTTATATAGGTCCTGGCGCTAAATTATATGGAGATATTACTATTGGAGATAATACTGGAATAGGTGCGAATAGTGTTGTAAACAAATCGTTTAAAGAAGGGAATCAAACTATTGCAGGATTACCAGCTAGAAAAGTATCAGACAAAGGTCCTCTTCAATTTCGTTCTTTTAGCGTAACACAGAGTAAATAAGCATATGAATTTTGCGAAGCAGTTTTCTTACTCTTCATTACACCGAATTATCCAAGTGTTTTCATCCATTATACTAGTATTATGCATGATAAAAGTATGGGGGAAAAGTGAGTATGGGTATTATGCATACTATATATCAATAGCTACGGTACTTTTAGCAATAGCTGAATTTGGCACACCTAATGTATTTAGGCGAAATTATACAGATACCGAAAGTCACACTAAGAAAGAAGTTTACAGCTCTCTTTATGTACTTAGACTTTTATTTATAACCCCAATAGCTCTGACTTTTTTGGGGATAGCATGGTACTACGATAGTTTATTTTTTATCTACTATAGCCTTATCACTATAATTATTAGTTTCAGACTAAATGAAT
>NZ_WTKW01000623.1:0-1114 GCF_011378745.1 Pseudoalteromonas sp. Z1A6 | reverse complement strand
TGGTATTGTTACCTTCCATAATGCTCATAACTATGGCGCTGTATTACAAGCTTATGGTTTATACCGTAAACTTGAGTTATTAGGCTTCAAGTCAGAATTTATACAAGATACTAATGATACTGTTGGGAAAAAGTACAGCCTGTACCCAGACTATACAAATAGGTCTTTACTTAGCTATATAAAGTCTTGGTTTTTACTGCTTGTAGATTACAAAAGGAAAAGTAAGCGCTCTATAGCATTTAATAATTTTATAGCTTCCTACTTACCTATATATGATCTTAATCAGGGCCGTAAAAATTATAGTCATGTTGTGTTAGGTAGCGACCAGATATGGAATTTTAATATAACAAATGGTCTTCAAAGTATTTATTTTGGAGAGGATAAAAATATCAACACTGAATGTGTATTTTCTTATGCTGCCAGCATGGGAAACGGTATGGTAAGTTCAAATTTCACGTCTGAATTTCAGGCTAAATTAGCTAAATTAAGCAGTGTTGGGGTACGAGAGAAATCTCTGAGTGACGAAATCAATACAAATTTTAATTTAAATTCAGTGGTAACGTTAGATCCGACTCTTCTTCTTGATAATGAGGAGTGGGACAAATTATTGCCGACTGATAGCGGAAGTGAAGCGCCATACTTACTTGTTTACGAGGTTGAGAAAAACCCTAATACGGCTTCAGTTATTGAATTTGTGAAAAATAAGCTTGGGCTTGAAGTCAAAGTTATTTCATCAAAAATTAAATCTGGCGATGACCCTAAAAATATTGCAACCGCATCCCCACAGGAGTTTTTAAGTCTTTTTAAAAATGCAAACTTTGTAGTAACGACAAGTTTCCACGGTACTGTATTTTCTATTATTAATGAAATTCCTTTTTTTACAATTAAATTTAATTCAAAAGTAGATTTGAGATCGAGTGGTTTGCTTAGCTCTGTTGAATTAACTCAGCGACATATCAACACAGTGCAAGATATCAATGAACTAGATATCGATTTTACAGAAGCGAAAAATAATTTAGCATTACTTCGAGCTAGCTCCGAAAATTACTTGCTACAATCATTGTATGCAACTAAATAACATGCATTTAAGTACTTTAGAATGGGTTTAATATGT
>NZ_WTKW01000622.1:0-1117 GCF_011378745.1 Pseudoalteromonas sp. Z1A6 | reverse complement strand
TTTATAAAAAGCTTTCACCGCTTTGCTTAAGTGTAATTGTTTGTGCTTGAGCGCTTTTTATTAATAATCCACAACGCAAATCATTTTTCGAAATAACAATTTTATCAATTGTATTAGTGTCATAGTCAACGACTTTGTTTTCGCATCTAAGTTGCACTTTGCTCAGTGGTAATTCTGATTCTAATTTAACTTCAGACTTCGACATCATAGGCATTACAGCTTGTTCTGAAGCTAAACTAAATTGTTGCTTAATATCTCCCGAGTTTTTATAAATATCGTTCACTTGAGTTAACAACTGTTCCTTGTTTTGCTCTGTAAAGGTTATGGATTCAATATTGCCTAGTGCATCTATTGCATCATAAGCACGTACATAATCTTGTTTTGATATAAACCACTGTAAAGCGTTTTTAATCACACGTTTTTGAATTTGATCCGGTAGATTAGCTCTAAATAAAAACGCTTCGTAGATATGCTGATCAAAGCTCTTCCAGTCTTGCACAAAATAACTGTGCTGGCTTTTAAGCCATGCAAGCAAAACAATCTCAACCGTATTTTTTGTATGTTCATTTTCTAATTCATCGATACGGCTTTTAGCTTCATCGTATTTCTTTTCGTCGATTAATTTACTAGCTTGCTCATAATCATTAAAAAAGCCGCGAGACGCTTTATCGTTTGAAAAATTAATATGTAAATTTTGCGAACTTACAGTAATGGTTTTTGCTACAGGTATAGTCTCACCATTTAATTTTGCACTTTTGTAGTTGAGCTTAGACACGTAATCCATTACTTCTCTTTGGTACTTTTTTTGCCCAACCGTAGCTACAATTTCTATATCACTAACCTGCCCGCTTTTATCAACCAAGTAACTGCTCAAATTAATCCCCTCTAACCTCGAAGCGCGCGAAGAAGTATTAGTGAGCTGATCGTAGTTTTTATTAATTACTTCTGCAGGAATAAAGTCGTCAGCAAAAACAGAGAGTTGAGTAAAAGTACAAGTTAAAGAAAGCGCTAATATGAGTTTTTTCATCAGTTTTATCCATCCTAGATAGTGTTTATATAATAGAAACAAACGATCAACATAAAAGCAAGTGTAAACACAAAAGATTAGTTCATTTAA
>NZ_WTKW01000621.1:0-1117 GCF_011378745.1 Pseudoalteromonas sp. Z1A6 | reverse complement strand
GGTAAAGTAAATAAAACAAAATTACCGCTAAAAGTGGCTGCTAAAAATAGCAGCCATAAATAAATTTATTATCCAAGCTCACGCTATTTTAAGCCCACCTTTAAAGTAAATTGAACAATTAAGTTTTTGATTGTTAGAATGCCCCCCTATTTTCCTATCAAGAGACACAATGGCAAACTTCAATACTCATCTTAATACTGCGCTAATCATCACAGGCTTAACCTCAGCCACCTTATTATCTGCAGGCCATATTGATTTAAAGGACGCGCTCTGGTTATGGTTTTTAGGCTCAATCGGCGGCTTATTACCCGACATAGATTCAGATAACTCCACATCACTCGATACTATTTTTAACTTATTTGCACTCAGCGCTGTATTACTGGTACTGCATTACATAACCACCGAGCTCATTATTACAATTAGTTTTATCGAATTAATCGTAGTGCCGTTATTGGTGTACGGATTTATGAAATATATTATTAGACCCATTTTTGAATGGATCACAGTACACAGAGGTAGTTGCCACTCTTTACTATTTATACTGTTATGCGCGCTATTAACAACGCAAGTAGCATGGAAACTGAATGACCAATCAACAGCACAAGCAGCCACTTTTGCCTGGCTAACAGGTGGATTTATTTTACTAGGCGGGTTAATTCATTTATTGCTGGACGAAATTTACAGCGTAGATTTAAGCAATGTCACCATTAAACGATCTTTTGGCACCGCTATGAAAATAGCTGACTTCGATAATAAATTAATTACGCTAGCTTCGATTATTGCCATTGCAGGTTTAATCTATGTAGCCCCGCCTACACAACAAACTATTATAGCGTTAAGTGATTGGTCTCAATTCATATTTTTCTCTTAAAAAGTAGATATGTAGGTATGTAATAATCCCTTTTACCGCATAGTGACTTCACATAGTTACAATTGCCCTATTCAATAAGTGGCTTTTTAAATTTGGTGTAAAAAGCTACTTATTCGTAGTGTAGTGACATAGTTAATGCCCTTTTAGTCATTGAAAGTTAATTCACAATGAATAATGAGACGTTTCGCTTTTAGAAGGCATACATGGCTTAAATAAAAACAGTTTTACAATTTAATTTTGATTTAA
>NZ_WTKW01000620.1:0-1120 GCF_011378745.1 Pseudoalteromonas sp. Z1A6 | reverse complement strand
TTTTTAAGATAGAAAAGTTTTTCTTTTTTATTTTAATTCGCTCTGCATACTCTTTTGGTTCAAATACATAAACCCCATTACAGAACCAACTTCCTCCAAATACAGTACTTATACCTAACACATCAAAAATTTTAGTTTTATAGCTAGGTACATATATGTCATTTCTATATGTACCAATTCCTTCTTCGTAAACATAAATCTGCTTTGTTCTGGATATAAGTTTGAAGTAAGCGAGGTATAAGGCTAACCTAGTACCTATGTCACCATCGATATAAGTTTTTGTCGGTTTTAAACGACTTCCTTTAACAAATGACATGAATCGATTTTTTACAAACAGTACTTTTTTCCAATCACCTGCAGATTTAATATTATTAAAAACAGCTTCTGCATCATGAAACATATCAATAATTATTAAACAACTACCTTCTTTTTTAGAACCGGCAATTATACTAGAAACCGTGATTTGCATGGGTTTTGAGGCAATATAAAGTTCCATTTATTGTTTGACCTTACTTATATTTTTAAATGTACAAAAATACATTATGCATATTTGTAATATTGATGAAAAAAACAATGAGTAAACCAACAAGTCCATTGAATATAATGAGAATATGCAAGATATCCCTATATGTATCAAAGCGACAAAAATGCTAACCGATGAGATTAACTTATTTCTTGCTTGATAAAACAAAAGGTTTACCAGAATGAAGTATGGGATCATTAAAGAGTATCCTAACACTAGAACAGCAACCCACTGACCTAGATTTGTATACTCATCACCAAAAATATAAACAAATAATGAGTCTGGAATTAAGTAAACAAAAATAGGAAACAAAGGCACAATTAGGAATGACTTTAAAACAAGTTGCTTTACTTCTATTGTGTTAAGGGCCCTATTTTTCATTTTCGCATAAAAATGAGGTACTAAAGCTCTATTTAGTGCCAGTAAAAGCAGGTAAAAAATACTTGCAATTTGAATTGCTAAAAAGTATTCCGCAAGAGCACTTTTGGAAAAAGAGTCATTGATGATAAACCTTTCGACATGTCCTCTAATCACACCTGATAGAGCATGTAGTAAGAGAGGTAAACCAAAAGAAAATAAATATAAAATATGTTTTTT
>NZ_WTKW01000062.1:0-15913 GCF_011378745.1 Pseudoalteromonas sp. Z1A6 | reverse complement strand
CTTGCTTTTTTTTAACTAAAATTAGTTAATATTTATAAGGATGATTTATCCCACTTTGTATTTACTTTTAAATACTGTTACTGCGGCAATGTCTTGCGACACTGCCACCAGCAATTATTATTGAGATAGTATTTAACCAATACCTTTATTTTTTAACCTTACCCTTAAGAACATAAATTTCACCATCGAAACTGCCTTGTATCGTCAGTCCTTGGCTTGCCAACTCTTGTAAATATTCGATATGGTCATTAGTGATATGCTGGCCTGGGACTAAAAGCGGAATGCCCGGTGGATATGGAGTAACTAAACCTGCACAAATGCGGTTGTTACTTTTGCTAATAGGCACAGATTCGCGGTCGCCATAAAAAGCATCGCTTGGAATACACGCCAAGTCGATGGCAGGTAAGTTTTCGGGTAAGCGAGCTCTGCGCGTCGATTTCGATAGTTTTACCTTACCGCTGTCTAGCTTTTTCAACGCATTGTACAAACGAATTATTTTTGAGCGCGTGCCGCCAAGCGTGAGTAAAACCAAGATGGTGCTGTGTGTGTATTTTTCTATCTCTAGCCCAATTTCATCCAGTAGATATTTATGAATATCTTTTAATGAGTAAGGTAGCTCACTAATATCAATAAGGATTTTTAATGGGTCGTGACCCATGTTATCACCACTAAAATGCGGGAATATTTCCATAAAGTCTTGCTTAGCTAATACTTTAATTTGCTTAAGCGAGGCCATCTGTTGTTTAAACTCTTCAACATGATTTAGTAGCGCATTAAGTAGCTTATAGCCTTCCATCTCTAATTGCTTTTGGCACACGTCAAGCGATGCAATAAGCTGATATTTAGGCGATGTACTAGCGTAGATACTATAAATCTCTCGAAAGAAATCAGCATCAAAATCGGGGTCGTTAATATGAATATAAGACGCTTGAGAAAACGCCGATACTACTTTGTGCGCCGAATGCGTAATGTAGTCAGCCCCAGCATGTATTGCAGAATAATGACGAAAACTAGGATGAAACAAAGAGTATGCAAACCAGGCTTCATCTATAAACACCTTGATACCATATTGATGAGCATAATCTACGACTTGTTTTAGGTCGCTAAGCAGGCCATCGTAAGTACACCCGGTAAGCACTAGTAATTTAGCATCAGTATTGTTTTCAATTGCTAATTTGATGTCGGCCAACGACGGTGGCGCGAAAATGCCATATTTTGGATTTAAGATACTCGCCAAATAAATGGGGTAACTGGCTGATTGCAAGATGCCATAGTGTACTGATTTATGGCAATTACGGTCGACAATTACTTTATCTCCCTTGCGCAGCAGTGTCTGCAAGATGATTTTATTTGAGGTAGACGAACCATTTGTAACAAAGTAGGTGTGTTTAACTTCAAACGTTGCCGCTGCTGATTCTTGTGCGCGACCAATGGTATTGGTGCTGTCTGATAATGAACCTAGCGAGTCTACCGAAACCGACAGGTCGCCAACAAATACATTGCGGCCGTAAAACTGATAAAAATCTTTGATATAAGGGGAGTTTCTAAAGCTAGATCCACCGCTATGACCCGGTGTATGCCATGAATCGTTTGCTTCACCAACGTAACGACGATACGCCGTCCAAAATGGCGTTTCAGAGCGGTCGTCAAAATCGTTAATCATATAACCTAAAATAGCTTCTGGGTCAGAAATCACTTCATCTTTAAAAAAGAATGATTCGATTTCTTCTGATTCGTTTACGATCTCCAGCCCTTTAGTGTCGTCGCCAATAACATAAACCGGTAACTCAAGACGAATTGCCTTTAAATCCTCGATAAAGCGGCTATACATCCGCTCACCCACTTTGTTGTGCATATCCCAGCTTAGAACTACGGCTTGAATATCACCATCTTCCTCTACACATTCCAGCGCGTGTTTAAGCTCGAGGCATTCAATAATATCGATATGAATATCGTCTCGCTCAAAGTTAGGAATGGTCTTTGACAGATTAGTTGAAAGCCCTTGTAAGGTGGCTGGGTCTTGTTCAATTATCAAGATACGAAGTAGAGGTAGCATAGAGGGTTTCGCAATATAATTTTATAATGCTCACTAGCATAACTAAAGGAGTGTAACTTGTGAAATTAATACTTTGATAATGTTCTAATAATTGTTCTATTTCATTGGCTACTACAAATAAGAGGCGCAATGAAATTCATGTGTTTTCTGTTTCCATCGTAAGCATAAAGATTTTGATCATTATCAACGACAATATACTTCCCTTTAAGTTTTATACCACTAAAGTATAAAAATCATACTTATTTGATGGGCAGTTTTGTGCCAGCTGCTGACCTTCAAGGCGTGAATCTGAAACTTTGTTGGGTGGCGCCTTTGGCTTAACCAATCTACCTTTTGACGTAGGTTGGATAAGTGGCGAGGCCACGCCATACGACACAGTAAAATACCTTGCCAATTATTATCAATATTTTATGTTGTCGAGTGGCTGAACTCACAGCCCATTGCGGTCATTCTGCATTTCAATTTTACTATAAGCTGAAATTCTTATATGCCACTAAAGCGGTCATTGATATAATTCTATAGAGTAACCTTTAGTCGTTCTAAGTATTTAACCCAATTCCATACAGAGACTTTAATTGTGTAAAATCAAAGTAATCAACATTAGGTTGCATATTGATTTACACAAGTTTTTTTAACTGATAGCTTTGATATTAGACTTTAATAAGGACAATGTCGTTAGGTATAGATTTTACTGCCTAATCTGACAATTTATCAAATATAAGGGAAAGTATGATTCAGTCTGAATTTCAACGTTTTCTGCAAACTTTACTTTCATCTCCATCTAGTGCGTCAGTTCATAAATTCGCTAACTTGGTACTAAAAAATCTGGATGAAATTGTTCCACTAAGTACTTATCAGGGACAACGAGTTAAACATGTCGCAAAGCTTGCTCAAAAAGAATGGGCTAGCTTAAGCCAAGATATTCCAACTAATCTTGAAGATGTTGAGTCAGATGTTGCATCTTTTACTCTACTAAAAGAGTTATCGGTTGATTCATTTAGGGGATTTAGCCGTGAGGAAACTTTTGACCTGAATAGTCTGCTGGTACTTATCTTTGGGCCAAATGGTACGGGGAAATCTAGTTTTTGTGAAGCATTAGAATATGCCTTATTAGGTTCAGTTGCAGAAGCTGAAAGTAAACGTTTTAGAGATGTTGAAGCTTATTTAAAAAATGCCCATACAAATAAATTCGCACCACCCAAATTGATCGGAATTGATGCTGAAGGGAGTGATGTCAATATTAAACCTAATGATGCTCTTTATCGATTTTGCTTTGTTGAGAAAAACCGGATAGATAGCTTTTCGCGTATTGCTGCACAAGCTCCAGCCAAACAGTCTGAGCTAATATCAACACTATTTGGTCTTGATGCGTTTAATGAGTTTGTAAAAAACTTCTCTCTTGAAATGGATGGAAAACACATTGATGTAGAAGGTATCAAAGCAAAGAAACTTTCTGAAAAAAGGCTTCAACTCCAAGGCGCTGAACAGCAAATAAAGCTTAATCAAAGCATTGTGGAACAGGTAAAGGGTGAAGAAACTTCACTAGCAACGCGCTATAGAGAAGGCTGTACTTTACTACAAATGATGTTTGAGCTTATTGGGTCAGAGGAAAGGCAAGGGCAAATACCTTTATTAGAAGCAGAGCTACAAAAGCCTGCTCCGCAAAAAAGTAACCTAACAGCTTCTAACCTAGCCTCAATCAAACAAACGTTGGTAAACAGTTTAAGCGACCATAAGCAAAAAAGAGAAGAATTAGCGAATGCAAGCCAACAAGTATCTTTCCAGCAGCTATTTGAAGCTGTGACTCAAGTTCAGCAAATTAGTCCTGAGAAATGCCCTGCATGTTTAACACCATTAACGGAAGTTACCGTTAACCCTTTCACTCATGCAGGAGAAGAGCTAGCTAAACTACAACACCTTGCTGAATTGCAAATTAAAATAAGGCAACTTGAGCAAACAGTGCTTCAAAAGCTTCAAGAATTGCATCAGATATTATCCACTTGTTTAAATTTTTATCCCACTGATAACAAGTTAGCACAATTCAAGCTAGCTGATATGTCCCAACTAAATGTGGCATGGTGGAAAAGTTTGCATGCAGCGCTAGGCGATGGCACATCAGCCATTCAGCATATTGATACACAAGTAGATTACCTAGAAAAACAGGATACTAAAAGTGTTCAAATTGAACAAAATAAGAAAGCTCAGCAACAAGAATTGAATCGATTAAAAGGTTTCTTAAATGAAGCTCAAAAGCTAGCTGCTTCGAAGGGGGCGGCAATCAACGCAATTAAAGGTGCTCAAAAACTAATTAGTGAATTTGACGAAGCAAATAAAGCACTCATCGGTGAAGTCGAACAAGAAAAGCCTATTGTTGAACAGAATATTGACATCAGAGAGTCCTACCAGCAGTTTGTAACTTTACTTAACGCCTATCGCAAAAAGCTACCTGCACTTCTAGTCGAAAACTTAGGAGATGAAGTTGTTAAATTATATAATGCATTCAACCGTAATGATGCGCCAACAGAGCTATTGGCATCAATTCAGCTACCGCTAGCACAAAACCAGAAGCTAAAAATTTCCTACCAAAACGAGCCTCAAAAATATTTTGATGCGCTTCATGTACTAAGTGAAGGGCATATTCGTTGTGTTGGCTTGGCAATATTACTGGCGAAAAATATCAAAGAAGATTGTCCTCTTCTTATCTTTGATGACCCGGTTAATGCCATTGATGATGATCATCGTCAATCCATCAGACGCACGCTATTTGAAGATGATTACTTTGATGAAAAACAAATTATTTTGACGTGTCATGGGGAGGAGTTTTTTAAAGATATCCAAAATCAATTGTCGGTGGAACAAATTAAAAGTAGTCAGCGGTTAGCTTTCTTGCCCCGTATTGATGAGCCACATATTCAAGTTGATTTCAAATGCGCCCCAAGAAACTATATTGAGGGGGCATTAGAGCATTTTCGCAAAAATGAATTACGATTTGCACTGGGTAAATCTCGCCAAGCTTTAGAGTCATTAACTACTGGGAGAGTATGGCAATATGTCAGCAAACATGGTGATGGTAATTTAAGTATCAAATTACGTGCCGCAAACGCACCAATTGGATTACGTCAATTAACAGAGCAACTCAAAACTAAGATTAAAAAAGGTGACTTTACTGACGCTGAAAAACATAATGTTTTGTCTCCCATTGAACAATTATTAGGTATTAATGGTGACTCTCTAGAATGGCGATATCTGAACAAAGGCACTCATGATGAAGTAGACCGAGCCGAGTTCGAACGAAACTCAGTTCATACCATTGTATCAGCATTAGCGTTACTAGATCAGGCGCTATAGTTTAACAGCACCTTAAGCCAGCCTTTACTCTCAAACAGAAGAAGCTGGCAACTCACATTTCAAATATAATATTTATCTGTAGAAGCAAAACATCAACGGCAGCTATGAGTGAGAAGCTGCCCATCGAAAATAAAAATTTGACCGTCCGTAGATCGCTCAAGGCTGCCTGTAGTTACTCTGTTTTTTCTTTAAACTCACACAAGTCTTCAATAATACAGCTGCCACACTTTGGTTTACGTGCTACGCAGGTGTAACGTCCGTGAAGAATCAACCAGTGATGCACGTCTACTTTAAATTCTTTTGGTACAACCTTTTCAAGCTTTTGTTCTACAGCTACAACATCTTTACCCATGGCAAGCTTTGTACGGTTAGAAACACGAAATATATGTGTATCCACGGCTATTACAGGCCAGCCAAAGGCGGTATTGAGTACAACGTTAGCTGTTTTTCTGCCAACGCCTGGTAGAGCCTCTAACGCTTCTCGATTTTCTGGCACGATGCTGTTGTGCTCATCCACCAATATTTGGCACATTTTGTACACGTTGGTGGCTTTAGAATTAAATAAGCCAATGGTTTTTATATAATCACGCAGTGTATCGTGGCCTATATCTAAAATGGCTTGGGGTGTGTTAGCAACAGGGAACAATTTACGAGTGGCTTTATTAACACCTACATCGGTTGCTTGCGCTGAGAGCGTAACGGCAACCAGTAACTCAAATGGGCTTGAATATTCAAGCTCTGTAACTGGGTGCGGGTTATCGTCGCGCAGGCGCGACAGTATTTGGTGACGTTTTTCTTTATTCATGCAACTTAAAACGTATTAGTGCTAATTGTTGCTCTAATACGTTTTCCCCTTAAGTTAAGCTGGTCACACGTGCTCGAGGGCCTTTTTCAGCCTCTGGCGGTGCAATTTGCTTTGATTTTATTTGTGCGTCAATTACGTTTTTAGCAGCAATAAGTAGTCCAAGACCTAAAAAGGCACCCGGTGGTAAAATTGCGAGTAAAAATTGGTTATCAAAGTTAAATACTTCTATGCGCAAGCTCTGTGCCCATGGGCCAAGTAATAAGTCGGCACCGTCAAACAGCGTACCTTGGCCGATTAGTTCGCGCATAGTACCTAATACTAACAGTACAGCCATAAAGCCTAAGCCCATCATTAAGCCGTCAAATGCTGATAAATGAACAGGGTTTTTAGAGGCGTATGCTTCGGCGCGGCCAATAATGGCGCAGTTAGTTACAATCAACGGGATAAAAATCCCTAATGATTGATATAAACCAAAGGTATAAGCGTTCATGAGTAATTGAACTATTGTTACAAAGCCTGCGATGATCATGACAAATACAGGTATACGAATATCTTTTGGCACCCAGTTACGCACAATTGATACGGTAACATTTGAGCCTATTAGTACGAGTAAAGTTGCTAAGCCTAAACCTAAGGCATTTGTTACAGTTGAGGTAACGGCAAGCAGTGGACATAAACCTAAAAGCTGCACAAGGGCAGGGTTATTTACCCATACACCTTCTTTGTATAATGTTTTTAACTCACTCATTTAGCTACCTCCATACATTCGGCATTAGGTGCTGCAAAAATATCATCAAAATTAGTTTGTGCGAACAATACGGCATTTTTAACAGAGCCCACAACAGCACGTGGCGTTATGGTCGCGCCTGTAAATTGATCAAACTGGCCGCCATCTTTTTTTACAGCCCAGCGAGCGTCTTCTTCGCCTTCAACCGTTAAGCTTTTAAATGTTGTGATCCAAAGTGATTTTTTAACTTCTACTTTGTCGCCTAAACCAGGGGTTTCTTCGTGTTTAGTCGTACGAACGCCAGCAATAGTGCCATCGCTCAATACAGCTGTTAATAAGTTAATATCGCCACTGTAGCCGTTTGGCGTAACATGCCTAATAACAACAGCGACTGGTTTATTGTTTTTACGAGCACGGTAAATTACTTGGTTTGCGTGTGGGCCTAGTTTTTCGTCAGTAATAATTACGCAATCTTGTGATAATTGATTGTCGTACGATTTTGGGTCGAGCACTTCTTGTAGCTGCGCAGTAAGTTGCAGTTGTTCTTGCTCTGCAATTTTATCGGCAGTAAGCGCGTTGATAGAGGCAACTAAGCCCGTTGTTGCTAACGCAAACGCAGTTAAAATAGCACCATTTTTAGCCATTGACGAAATGATCATTTTACTGCTCCATGGCCATAAGTACGTGGCTGTGTGTAGTAGTCTATTAGCGGCACTGCAATATTAATCAATAATACGCTAAATGCGATGGCATCAGGAAAACCACCAAAGGTACGAATTAAATAAATTAGTAAGCCAATTAGCGCGCCATAAATTAAGCGCCCTTTGTTAGTTGTTGCTGCAGATACCGGATCGGTTGCTATAAAAAAGGCCCCCATCATAGTGGCACCACTTAATAAGTGAAATAGGGTGCCCGGCTCTGTACCAGGTGATGCGATATAACCAATAGCACTACATACAGCTAAACTTGCGATAAAACTTACAGGAATATGCCAGTTAATTATTTTTGCTTTTAATAAGTATAAACCACCCACCAAAAAGCCTAAGTTAACCCACACCCAGCCAAGGCCAGCCCATTCGTTAAATAATGGCTTTTGCATGCTTTCGGTAACGGTTAAACCGTGTGCTATGTCTGTTTTAACAGTATCCAGCGGTGTTGCCATTGTTAGGCCATCAACCCCTGCACGTACTTGATCAAGGCTAAACCCAGAGGCCGTAAAATCGGTGAATATTAGCCTTAGCTGATCAGCAAAGCCTATTGGCGTATTTATTAAATCGGTAACAGGCAACCATGCGGTCATTTGTACTGGAAACGAAACTAAAAGCAGTACATAAGCCGCCATTGCTGGATTGAATAAGTTAAACCCAAGGCCGCCATAAAGCTGTTTAACTATAACAATAGAAAATAAACAGCCAATAACGATTATCCACCAAGGGGCAAGTGGTGGAATACTCAGTGCCAATAACACGGCAGTAAGCCACGCACTGCCATCACTTAATGCAGGCCAAACAGGGCGCTTTCGTATTAGCATTATTGCAGCTTCAAATACGCTTACAGCAACAAGCGCGAGCACCAGTTGAATAAGTACACCGGTTCCAAAAAAGAAAACTTGAGCAATTAGCCCAGGAATACACGCAGCAATAACGCTAAGCATTAATCGCGTTAACGATTTATGGCTGTGATTATGCGGCGAACTGGCCATGGTTAATTTCATGACTGATTATTTCCTTCTTTTTGTAACTTTTTAGCTTTTGCTCTCGCAATTGCTGCGGCCACGGCGGCTTTTTTCTTATCGTCGGCTGATTTAGGTTTATCTGCTTCAGTAGAATTGGATGAGTCATCGGTATTATTGTTTGCACCCTTTAGTGCCGCACTATCAATTTGTGGCTCTTGAGTTTGTTCGGCTTCTTCTAATGCTTGTGCCGCTTTTTTAGCTTTTGCGCGCGCAATGGCCGCAGCTACCGCTGCTTTTTTATCATCAACGGGTGCCGCGCGTTGTGGTTCTTCACTCACGGTTTGCTCGGTTTCTTCTAATGCTTTAGCTGCTTTTTTAGCTTTTGCGCGAGCAATGGCCGCCGCTACGGCTGCTTTTTTATCATCAGCAGGCGTATCGCTTTGTGGCTCTTCACTCACGGTTTGCTCAGCGCCATCTAATGCTTTAGCCGCTTTTTTAGCTTTTGCACGAGCAATGGCCGCCGCTACCGCTGCTTTTTTGTCATCAACAGGGGCATCAGTTTGTGGCTCTTCACTTACTGTTTGTTCAGCGTTATCTAATGCTTGTGCTGCCTTTTTGGCTTTAGCACGAGCAATGGCCGCCGCTACCGCTGACTTTTTATCATCAACAGGGGCATCGTTTTGTGGCTCTTCACTTGCTGCTTGTTCAGCGTTATCTAATGCTTGTGCTGCTTTTTTAGCTTTAGCTCGAGCAATGGCCGCAGCTACCGCTGACTTTTTATCATCAACAGGGGCCACGTTTTGTGGCTCTTCACTTGCTGCTTGTTCAGCGTTATCTAATGCTTGTGCTGCTTTTTTAGCTTTAGCGCGAGCAATGGCTGCAGCGACTGCTGATTTTTTATCATCAACGGGCGCAGTATCGGCCGATTCATCTGTTTGAGATTTTTGCTCTTTATATTTACGCGCTTGTTCTTTACGTAGTGCGCGCTCTTTTGCTACTTCGCTGTTGTCAGGTTCTAATTCAGCAGATTGATCGCCTAGCTTTTTAGCTTTAGCGCGTGCAATAGCAGCTGCAACAGCTGATTTTTCATCGCCGTTATCTGATTTATTTTTAACGCGGGCTAGTGCCTCTGCTACTTTTTGCTTTTCGTCAGCAGATTTAGCTGCAGGTTTACGTTTGTGGCGGTTTTGACGTTCTTCTTGCTCGCGATCTAAACGCTCTTTTCGTGCATCAAAACGCTCTTTTGCTCTGTCGGCTTTAATTTTATCCGCTTGTTGTTCTTTAATTTCAACTTTGGCTATACGGTAGTACTGTACAAGAGGGATTTCGCTTGGGCACACATATGCACAAGCACCACACTCAATACAGTCAAATAAATTATGCTCTTGTAGTTTGTCGTACTCTTTTGATTTAGCAAACCACTGCAATTGCTGTGGTAATAAAGAAGCAGGGCAGGCATCAGCACAAGCGCTACAACGTATACAGGCTTTTTCAGGGCCGGGCTCCGCTAGCTCTTTATGATCAGGCGCTAAAATACAGTTAGTTGTTTTAACTATGCCAATACGCACTGTGGGTAGCGTAAAGCCCATCATTGGGCCGCCCATTACAACACTTTGCTGCGGTACAGGTGAGAAACCTTGGCAATCAAGTAAATGCTTTATTTCAGTGCCAAGTAGTGCCCATACATTCCCAGGCTTATGAATAGTGTTACCTGTTACCGTAACTATACGTTCAATGAGTGGTTTACCTTCATAAACGGCTTGTTGTACGGCAAACAAAGTCCCGGTGTTATGCACTAAAATACCAATATCGGCAGGAATACCAATGCTAGGAACTTCACGGTTAGTAAGTAATTTAATTAATTGCTTTTCACCGCCAGATGGATAAATAGTTGGCACCGTTTGAATAATAATTTTTGAGTTATGCTCAGCTGCTTGCTTCATTGCTGCAATAGCTTCAGGCTTGTTATCTTCTACACCCATAATGCACAGTGTTGGGTTTAAAAGTTGCTGCATTATTTCAATGCCTTGGATAACTTCTTTAGCGTGTTCGCGCATTAAAACGTCATCGGCAGTAATATAAGGTTCGCACTCAACAGCATTTACAATCAAAAATTCGATAGGTTGCTTGGTATCTGCTTTTACATAAGTAGGAAAACCAGCACCACCCATACCGCTAATACCGGCTTGGTGAATAATATTTATCAGCTCATCATGACTAAGCTCAGCAGGATTTTTATTTTTATTTAGAGCTACCCATTCGTCTTTGCCGTCTGGTTCAATAATAACACTTAGTTCAGGTAGGGCCGATGGATGTGCTGATGGCATAGGTGCAATATCAGTAACCACACCAGAGCTTGGAGCATGCACAGGTACCGACCAGTTAGCAGCAGGCGCTGTAAGTGGTTGGCCTTTTAAGACGTGTTGGCCTTTTTCTACAAGTAACTTACCGTTTGCGCCTATGTGTTGCTTAAGCGCAACAATGAGTTTGTCGGGCAACGGTAGGCGAGTGATACTCGCACTATTAGAGAGTGATTTTTGTTGTGGTGGGTGTATGCCGCCAGGAAATGCCCACACGGTGCCTTTTTTTATTTGTTCAAGTAACTTGTCCACTCAAACCTCTAATCTATTTGTGTAACAGGAATAGCATCTAGCTGCCATTTCCAGTTTTGTTTAGTTTCGGCTACAGGTAGCATATCAATGCAATCTACAGGGCAAGGCTCAACACATAAATCACAGCCAGTACATTCATCAATTAATACAGTGTGCATTTGACGAGTTGCGCCCAAAATGGCGTCAACCGGGCAGGCTTGAATACATTTGGTACAGCCAATACATTCATCTTCGCGAATATAAGCCACTGTTTTTATAGGTTCTGCTTGCTCGCCACCGGCAAGTGGTTTTTCATCAACACCCATTAAGCCGGCAAGCTTTTTCATGGTTGATTCGCCGCCCGGTGGGCATTTATTTATTTCATCGCCATTGGCTATGGCTTCGGCGTAAGGGCGACAACCCGGGTAGCCACATTGTCCGCATTGAGTTTGCGGCAAAATAGTATCAATTTGCTCAACAATAGGGTTACCTTCAACGCGAAAGCGAATTGCTGCAAACCCTAAAATAAGTCCAAAAATGAGTGCTAGCGAACCAATCGCTATCAAGGCATAAAACAAGGTCATATTAAAACTTCACTAATCCAGTAAAACCCATAAACGCCATCGACATTAAGCCTGCAGTGATCATTGCAATAGAGGCGCCTTTAAAAGGCGTAGGAACGTCAGCAGCTGCTAAACGTTCTCGTAGTGCTGCAAATAATACAAGCACTAAAGAAAAACCAACCGCAGCACCAAAACCATACACTGCAGATTGTAAAAACGAATGATCTTCTTTGATATTTAATAAAGCCACACCTAATACCGCACAGTTAGTGGTGATCAGCGGTAAAAATATGCCTAATAAACGATATAGAGTAGGGCTTGTTTTACGCACAACCATTTCGGTAAATTGCACTACAACGGCAATCACTAAAATAAAGCTCATGGTGCGTAAAAAGGCGATATCCAGAGGGATTAAAATATATTGATTAACTAAATAGCTAGTTACAGAGGCAAGGGTAAGCACAAACGTGGTTGCCAAAGACATACCAATCGCCGTATCAAGCTTACCTGATACGCCCATAAACGGACATAAGCCTAAAAATTGTACTAATACAAAGTTATTAACCAGAACGGTTCCAATCAATAACAAGACATATTCTGTCATGTGTGCCTCACGCTATAATAAACGTGGGTATTATCCTTTTTTCTTTATCGATTAACAACACATGAGAAGCAAATAAACGACTCAATCAGTAATGATATTAAAGCGACTTAAGATTTCAGGTGTAATTAGAATAGGATCGATATTATATGGCTTTAAAATATCTTTAAATTGATCGTGTTCTTGGTATAAATCTAATAGTGCTTTATTAAATAGGGCAATTTGTTCAGGAGATAATTGAATTTTATTAAAACCAATAAAATAGGGGGATTCGCTTTGTAAAAAGGCCAAATTAACATGATGTAAGTTAAATTGTTTTAGCCTAGCGCGTGCTTGTAAAGTATTGGCAAAGTACCCATCTATACGGTTGTTTTCTATCATTTTTACACCCGTGCCATTGGCATCGGTGAGTAAAACAATATCAAACTCCCTCAATCCGTCTTTAATCATTTGTTGCTGTATTTTAACTAGTTGAAAAGATGCATTTGAAGGGCCAAAAACAGCAATTTGCATTTTTTGTAGATCATTGAGGCTTTTGATGGTTTTTTTTGCACCCTCAGGTTGAAAAAATCCATATTGCATTTTCATAAGCGGGATCGAAAAATAAAGCCATTCGTTGCGGTCAAGATTCCAGCCCATAGGAAAGTTTCCTTGAGCTTGCAGGTTTTTTAACATGAGCTTAGAGCGACGATTTGGTACGCTGACAAACTCACATTTATAATTGAGGCGTTTACACGCTAAGGTAAGTATATCAACAAAGGGGCCAGCGGCATTATCGTGTTCATCAACAAATGAAAATGGAGGATAGTTGTGAGTGCTAAAAACTAATTCTTTTTGCGGGGCGTTTGCGTACAAACTCAAAGGCATAATAAAAAGTATAATAAAGGTAATTACTCTTTTCATGATGCCTCCAATAGACTATATGTCTTTAGGTTTTTCTATGTAATAACCTTGAACGCCATCTAAACACAACGTTTCTATAATGTGCTTTTCTTCTTGGCTCTCAACGCCCTCAGCAAATACACTAACACCAATGCGGTGGGCTAAATCGACCATTAAGCGCATAAAGTACTGATTGTTTTTATCGTCTTCGAGGCCGCGAGTATAACTTGCGTCCATTTTAATAAAGTCAGGTTTTAAATCTCGGAAAAACTTAAACGAAGTTAAGCCAACACCAAAACGTTCAACTGTAACGCGTGCGCCAACACGGTGAACCATGTCGATAAAGCGCTTACTAGCCTTGATGTTTTGCTGTAAACCAAACTCGCTTACTTCAAATACTAGTTTAGATGCAATATGCGTATCTTTCAATAATCGGCGCTCTAGCCAAATTACAAACTGATCGTTGTGTGCACTAGAAGCTGTCACGTTTAAACCAAAAAACTTTTCAGATAAATTACGGCTTTTAACCTTTTCAAGAGAAGAGTCTATGATCAGGCGATCAATTTCTATTGCCATATCAAGCTTTTCGGCCATCGCTAAAAAAGAAGCGGTAGGCAGTACTTGATTGTCTTCTGTTTTAAATCGAACTTGTACTTCAGCGTAGGCTTTTATGCTTTTACCAAGCGGCATAATGTTTTGCATTACCAAATGCACACGCTTAGATTCAATAACTTCTTTAATAACCTTACGCCAGTTTTGATTACCAAAACCCGCACTTACGTTATTAACTAAATCGGTTTCGCGTTGTACGTGCCATGCGTTTACTTGTTTTGATTGCGCCATACTCATTGCGTTATCAACAACAGAAAGCAATTCGCCTAACGGCTTACCTTTTTCGTATCCTACAATACCCGTATTAGCTACCGAGCTTAACTCTTGGTTTTGTTGGTACTGCGTGAAGCGCGATTGCAGGTTTTCACCAAAGCGCTCAGCTTCTTTTAAAGGAATGTGGGGTAGTACGACAGCAAAGTCAGAGCTGTTTAATCTAAATATTTGGCTGCCAGTGTAAGTGCCGCTTATGTGCTTAATAATATCGGCAACGCCTTTTACGTACTCATCACCTTTTTGATAACCACGGCTTTGGTTTATAGCTTGTAGTTCGCTACAACGAACCATAGCTAAAGAGCCAAATGTACTTTGCTCAGTGTTTTCAATATTTTTTTCGTAGTACTCAACAAACATATTACGATTACCAAGCGAGGTAATTACATCTTTGTACGCTTCATGCTTAATAGTCATAGCAGCGCTTTGTATGTCTTCGTTTTTGTTTTTTAAGAAATGTGATAATCGATTAAAGCTAGGTACTAAATCTTTTCCCATTTTTTTCAATCGAGTGCCATCTAGTGCTGTTTCTAAATCATTATCAACTTGGTTTTGATTGATATAAATATCGATAATGTCAGCAACTGTTGTACTTATGTTTTTATTTAAATGGTAAAAAATAGATTTCATTAGAATTATTGGAATAATAACTAAAATGGCAGAAATCAAAATAACAATAAAAAGGGAGGTTTGTAGCTGCGACGCTAAATGCTCAATGTTAAGTACAAATTCAACTTTTATATCTGAGGCGTCATTTACAGCAAATTGAGGGCGCACTGAGTTAAAGTTAGAGAGTACAAAATCAGCAAACATTGGTAATTGAGTAGGGGGGTTAATACTAAATATTTCAGCCCCTTGGTAATCTCTTAGAGTGAAGCTTGAAAACGTTTTACCATCTGCAATTGATTGTTTTAAATTTTGAGCAGAAATATCGTCTAAAGAAAGGTCATTAATATACTTAGTAACAGTAGTTTGCGCACTTTTTTGTGCATCACTTACCGCAGTATCAAAGCTTATAGATATGAAGTAGCTTCCTGCTGCAACACACAATAACCAAGAGATAATTTGTATAAAAATAAGTTTTTTAAATCCAGCCATGTTTTCAGTCTTTTAATAATTCAAAAGGGAAGGAATCAAGTCCTTGATTAATAAACTAAGTACAGCGCATTAAGGAATAAACTAATGCTTTAGTTATATAAGGAAGAGTAGTGGAATTAGCTTGAGATGTCTATGAAATTCTTAGAATTGGCTCCCCCTCCCCGACTCGAACGGGGGACCTGCGGATTAACAGTCCGTCGCTCTAACCAACTGAGCTAAGGGGGAACTAAAGTAGTGATATTATTATGATGATTTGGCTCCCCCTCCCCGACTCGAACGGGGGACCTGCGGATTAACAGTCCGTCGCTCTAACCAACTGAGCTAAGGGGGAACTACATCATAAACATAAACTTGGCTCCCCCTCCCCGACTCGAACGGGGGACCTGCGGATTAACAGTCCGTCGCTCTAACCAACTGAGCTAAGGGGGAATCGTTTATGGTTGAAAAACTTGGCTCCCCCTCCCCGACTCGAACGGGGGACCTGCGGATTAACAGTCCGTCGCTCTAACCAACTGAGCTAAGGGGGAAGCGTCTTGCCTTTCAACGGGGCGAAATATTAATGACCGCGCCGCAAAGTGTCAACATATAAAAGTCATAAATTGAAAAAAGAGGTTTATTCGTTGTTTTTGTGTTCGATCTGCGTGTTTTATAGCTCTATTAAAGTTACTTTTTTAAAAATTTAAGA
>NZ_WTKW01000619.1:0-1168 GCF_011378745.1 Pseudoalteromonas sp. Z1A6 | reverse complement strand
TTTTACTAGAATGTTTATTATAAGCGTGTAAAAGCCCTTTTATTTTATTTTTTGATGTTGAGATTCGCCCCTGCTCATGCTCGGTATGTAAAACGTAAAGTGGGTCTTTTAATCTCAATGCTGGCCCAAAACGCTCGATTAATCTTAACCACATATCTGCATCTTGTGCTGATGTTAGGTTCTCATCAAACCCACCTAATTCTAAAATTTTTGTTTTTTCTGTTAAAATTTGCGTACCAGCTATGTTCCCCCATAACATATCATTTAGATCAATTAGCCTCTCTGATTTAAATAAGTTCGAACTTCCTGACTTCTTAACTACAATTGTATTAGACGTAACAAAAGACAACTTAGGATTATATGCTTTTAAAAGTGATTCTAATCTTGTCGGTGTAAACTCATCATCATCATCCAGGCCTGCGATATATTTCCCTTTTGCCATTTTTATTCCTTCGTTGCGAGTGTAGCAAGCTCCTTTATTTTCACTGTTTCGCCGATAACGTATAGTAAGCTCACTACTACTTTTATATTTTTCTAAATAACTATACACATCTATATCAGAGCAATCATCAGAAACGACAACTTCAAAATCTTTAAATGTTTGAACTTCTAAAGAGGATAACGCTCTATTTAATAACTCCAATCTATTATGAGTTGAAATTACGACACTAACTGAAAAATCCACCTAACACTCCTAACTAAATAAGAAAGTTTCGTACTGACCTATGACTGATGTCCCAAATGTTATTTGATATAAAGATAAAAAAACATAAGAAATAGAAATAATTAAAGCAATGACTTTATAATTCAAACTTGAGTATCTATAAACCATAGCAATAAAAAGCGGCAAGAAAAAAAACATCATTTCATAAAACCGAAAACTAAATGATGATAACTCCCTAAACACATTTAGAAAAATCAAACCTATTAACATACAATTTATGAAAAAAAATCCATACCTTTTTAACTCAGCAGGAAGGTTCTTAATATTCCAAGCCCCCCAAGTCAATAAAATAATATTCAAGAAGTTAATCGAATTAAATACATTAATAGGAGTAGTTACATATGAATTAAAATCATTGTAATACCTCAATATTTTTTCACTATCAATAATCATTAATACAATCTGAAAAAAAGTATTAATAAAACTATATTGAAATACAGATAG
>NZ_WTKW01000618.1:0-1175 GCF_011378745.1 Pseudoalteromonas sp. Z1A6 | reverse complement strand
TATTTTTTATCAAAATCTAATTTTTAATTTACTCAAACTAAGTGATTTATTTCTTGTAACTCACTCCCAACATTCCCTCAGCCAAACCATTGTTTACTTCAATTAAGCTTTCTAACTAACAGTAGTGTTCTGATTCTGTATTGATGCCATTTAGGAAATCTTTAATATTAGTTTGTTTATATATCTACAATACGCGATTAATTACTCTATTATTTAGTGACAATATTACCATCACTTCTAGTGTTATCATTACACCAAGCTTTTACGCATATTGAGGTAGCTAATTGAATATTCGACTTATACTGTCAGGCGTTGTGTCATTCGTTTTTTATTTTAGCTGGGCCTACTGGGCGAACAGTTCGGCAGATATTGCTAAATCGGTCACGCTTCAAGCTGCATTAGTACAAGGTTTGTATAGTGGATTTGTAACGCTGTTTTTTACTTTTATTTTAGAAAAGGTCGTCAACAAGTATAAGTTTAGTTATGTAACGCTTGCGTTTGTAACTCCAATTATTTGTATGTTTCATTCTAAAACACCACAAAACGTAGCAATACGACAAAGCTTCAATAATGCAATTAACTCTAGCGCCTCGTATCTAGGTAACAAAAAAATAGCAGGTGTACTTTTTGCGCCTATTATTCCGATTACTATTCAATCGAGCTTAGTGATTATGGTGAATGTAATTAATCAGACACCTAATTTGGCACTTACAGTAGCCCCAAGCATATTTTTTACAGCCTTATATGCCTACACATATATGTTAGCTTTACTTAAAAAGTAGAGCGTTAAATATAAAAGACTGATGTGGGAGGAAAGTTTTTATAATTTAATGCAGTGAATATCATAGAAAATATCTTACATTTTATGTTTATATCTGCATAAAAGATTACTATTTAAGCAGTTAGCTTACTGATTGTTAAAATAAAGGTGTTTGGTAGTGACAAGCACCTAAAAAGTTTTTATACTGCAACCCGCTTTAGTCGCTCTGTGACTGAACGCTTCAAAAATTAACTGCCTAGCAGTTATATAAAAGTTGGCCCCTTAGCTCAGTTGGTTAGAGCACACGACTCATAATCGTTAGGTCCCCAGTTCGAGTCTGGGAGGGGCCACCACTTTCCAAAAAATACCTATTCAAATTATTTAATGCTATATGAATTTAATATCGTGTAATTTA
>NZ_WTKW01000617.1:0-1177 GCF_011378745.1 Pseudoalteromonas sp. Z1A6 | reverse complement strand
GCTACTGGCCTTCAATTAAAACCGTCAACGTATTTTAGGACGGGACACGTTGTAAAAACTAGCTCGGAGTATTTACTTTGGCTAATAAATTACACTCGTGGATTTCTAGCATTCCTCTAGACAGCTTTCAACTAAGATTGTACTTTCCGCTCGCTACAAATAGTCAAGTGTGTGAGCTAATCAACTGTATCCGCTCAATCTTCAAAACTATGAGAGGAAAAATATTAATGAGCCTATGTACTTTGTTTTGGTGAGAGATCTTTGGGCATAGATGGAGTTATGACTTTTTCTCATTTTTTAGACTCAGTTTTCCCTTTTATGTGCCAAATAAATTTTTTAATACTTTCATATAACTGGGTTCAAAAGTAAATTATTAACCTTTTCTATTTCATCCAACCATATTTTTGTTTCTTTACATCGCATTGCCACAGTAGTTTCAATTAAAGGATAAATATCAAGTAACTTATTGTGATTGAAAATAGGCTCATGATGAGCGATTCGATTTCTTATTTTTCTTATTACAAAGCAAGCTTCTTTTAATAGCGTTCTAATTTGCGCCGCAGTTAGGTTATCAGCATTTGGAAATGCAGTCTGAATATGAACGTTCCAAATACGCCCATCATGCCTTCGCGTTAGCATTTCTTCCCACCAAGATAACTTTAACTCTGGTAACACCTTGCCTAACCCTTGGTAATTATTGCTAACAATGCTTAATAGCTCTCTTTTATTTTTATAAGCCAGTGAGTTTTGAAATACCGTATTAATAGGCCAATCAGTACCATATCTTTTTGCAATAGCTTCACTAATAGCATTACGTAATACCACTTCATATATATGTAAAGGAAATAAAAAATCAGATGATAAATTTGCATTCCATTCATATAGCGAGAGAGCTTTTATACCGCAATCAACACCAGTACTCGCAATGACAGCATTTCTGTATGTTGTAAATCGACTAATTGATATGGTCTTTTCAATTGCTTTGTATCGCATTAACTTTCCATCTTATAAGTTTTTCTTTATCTTTGGTTGATCATAATACATTTTCTGGTAATATGTTTATTGAGAGCTTTGGATATCCCTGCTTATGCAGCCCACCAAAGACAAAAGATAAAGAATAAACCCATGCTTAGGCGTGGGTTTTTTCGTTCTGATGCCAGTTGCTTGAGTTTAAATT
>NZ_WTKW01000616.1:0-1190 GCF_011378745.1 Pseudoalteromonas sp. Z1A6 | reverse complement strand
TGTCCCGTCCTAAAATACGTTGACGGTTTTAATTGAAGGCCAGTAGCTTTTGCTCCTGGCTTTTTTTGTGCACTTGGTTTGGTGTTTTCATTCCTAAACTCAAATGCGGCCTCATTTCATTGTATATTAATATTGATTCTTCGACGAGTTCACGTAGCTCTTTTAGATTTTGGCATTTATAGAGTAAGAACTCCTGCTTCAATATGCCGTTAATACGCTCCGCCAGTGCATTTTGATAGCAGTCATAGCCATCGGTCATTGATGGAATAATGCCATTTTCATTAAGCTTTACTTGATATACCTGCGAGCAATACTGCAACCCTCTATCTGAATGATGAATCGTACTACATTGATACTGACGATTATTGATTGTCATATCTAATGCCTTAACAACATCTGTCGCCTTCATATCATCACTGAGTTCATAACCCATAATTTTGCGACTATACGCATCAGTTACTAGCGATAGATAGTGAACACCTTGCTCTGATTGAACATAGGTTATATCGCTTACAAAAACCTCTTCTGGCCGCGATGGTTGCACATCTTTTAGCAAGTTAGGATGCTTTTTCATCCAATGTTTACTAAAAGTAGTTTTAGTGTAACTACGCTTAGGTTTAACCAATAAACGTTCATTTTTCAAATAACTAAAAAAAGCGTCTCGACCTAAACTTATGCCTCGCTCTATGAATTTTGGTTTAAGTAAAAAATACAACTTTCTTCCACCTAAGCGCGGCATAAAACGTCGTATTTCCAATACCATCGCTTTAACTGGTGCTAGTTCAATAGCACGCAGTTTAGCTCTGCTCTCTCGTTGATATATCGCTTGTCTCGTTATACCAAGCAGCATGCAAGCACGTTCTAAGCTAACTATTTTTTGCTTTTGAAGGCTTCTTGCTCCTTGGCAATATACTTTTTTCGAAGGCTTGTTCCATGCTCAGCGTCAAGAATATTAACCACTTCATTGAGTAACAGGTTACGTAAGTGCTCATCTTCAAGCTCTCGCTCGAGGCGTTTGATTTTTTGAGCGGGACTTTCTTTGGCTTTAGGTGATGTAGGCATAGTTATCTTAGGTGATTGAGTCCAATCCATCTTACCGTGTTTTCTTAACCAAGTAAGCACGGTAGAACGACCTTGTATGCCATAAATTTTTTGGGCTTGTTTATAAGTCATATCGCCTTTTTCTACAG
>NZ_WTKW01000615.1:0-1194 GCF_011378745.1 Pseudoalteromonas sp. Z1A6 | reverse complement strand
GAACATTATTACTAAATTTTATTAAATCATTAAAGCGAAAGGCTTTTAATATAGATTCTGCTTTTTCGTCATAATATAACTTAAGCTCAGACTCAACTTCGACTATCGGCCAGCTTGGGCCAAATCTAGCAGAAAACTCAGCGAAAAAGTAGAGCATATCTAGCGCAGGTATTGGAACTTTTTGACGTTGCTCTTCTCTTTTGAAAATAGCATAAATTATATTATCCGTTAGAGTATTCAAGCATAAGAAGGGTAACGCTTTAGATGACACTGACTCTTTAAATTTATCTGTGTTATTACTTTTCTCATATATATTGCAAATACTTAAAAGAATGAATGGTATTACTCTATCTTTCGATTTAAAGTCATTATCTTTAAATACATCTAATATCGTATTAATAGTTTTATCTAAATTACTTTCATCTCTAAACCGCTTTCTTATATATTTTTTACAGTCACGCTCTTTAAAACCCAGGAGCTCATATCGCTTTATATCTAAATCATGGAATGAGTCGTCATTGAACAGTTTTGTATCTCTAGACGTTATTAACACTCTACTCTTTCCTAGCTGAGCATGAGATTCGTTTATTGACTGAAGTAGCTTTATTGTGTCAAATTTATCACCAAAAATAGACGGGAATTCATCTAAACCATCTATTATTATTACAATACTTCCTGCACAAAGTGATATTTCAAATCTCTTCCTATCAAGAATGTTTACTTGTTCATCACACCTAGCTTGAATTTCATATAAGTCGAAAATAGATGTAATACTATCGGGAGTATATTTAGTTTCTTCAACAAAACTTGTAATAGCCTCTGAGCTAATCAAAAAAGGAACGATATTATTCTGTTGCTTAAGTTCTGAGTAAAGTGAATAGCACAAAGAGCTTTTACCATTGCCACCATCACCCACAAGAAGAAAAATACTAAAGTAACTATTTGAAGATAAAGCTTTTGATAATTCAACTAACGCTGAGGGGTAAGTTCCTTCTGTATCTTTTAGCTCTTGATCTGTGTAATGGTTTACAACGGGTAGGTCTTCATCTGATTGAAAGTCATTATTAATACAACTATCCCAAATAAATTCAGAAAACGTAATCTCTTTGCACTGCATGCTGCCGTAACGTTCACGATTTTTATTAATTAAGTAACTTTTTAGAGACTCTCTTTTAGACGTTTCACTCAAAACTA
>NZ_WTKW01000614.1:0-1201 GCF_011378745.1 Pseudoalteromonas sp. Z1A6 | reverse complement strand
TTATTCGGCCTTTTTAGTGACTGCTTGTACCCTTTACAAGACTAATTAATAATGTAACTATAAAACGATTATTTATATGAAAGGATATTATTATGGGTAAGGTACTGCTTTTATCATTACTGATTTTTTCTAGTAGTTTGTATGCTGAACAAAATACTAAGCAGCAAAAAATAGATGAACTTATTAGTGTAATGAATTTAGATTCAATGGTTGACTCTATGTACGGCCAGGTTGAAGGTATGATGAAAGGCATGTCAGACCAAATGGGCGTTAAGCCTTCTGAGCAGCCAATTTTTGATAAATACTACGCAGATATGACAGCAGTATTAAAAACGCAAATGAGCTGGGCTAAAATGCAGCCAATGATGGTTAACGTGTACGACAAGCATTTTAATGAACAAGAAATTGCCGATATGTTAGCTTTTTATAAAACAGATACTGGGCAAAAAATACTCGCTAAAATGCCAGTTGTAATGCAAGAATCTATGCAAATGTCACAAAGCTTAATGCAAGATGCAATGCCTAAAATACAAGCTTTAGCGCAGCAACTAAGTGACGAATTAAAAGTATCTCGCGAGGGTGAAAATAAGTAAGGCTGATATTTATCTAAACTTTTATTTTTCATCACATGGGCAGGGTTTACCAATATGGTAGCCCTGTACATAGTTAACACCGATAGTCTCAAGTATTTGGTTAATCTGTTCATTCTCTACAAACTCTGCAATGGTCTGCATTCCCATCATATGGGCTATTTCATTAATAGATTTGACTATTTGTTGATCTACTTGGCTGCGTTCAATATTTTTAATTAAACTGCCATCTATTTTAAGATAATCAGCTGGTAGGTTTTTTAAATATTCGTAAGTAGACGCGCCACTGCCAAAATCATCGATTGCGAACTTAATACCAAGTACTTTCATCTCTCTTATAAAATTTTGAACTTTAGTTATCTGAGATATAGCAGCTGTTTCGGTGATTTCAAAACAAATATTCTTAGCATTGATATCACTTTTTTTTATGAGTTTAATTATGTGTTGTACAAACGCCTCATTACTTAGGCTAATCCCAGATAAGTTAATAGATACAAGGGTATTATTATCAGGGAAAAACTCTCTATATCTCACTAATAAAGTACTCACTACCCATTGATCTATTAATGTTATTAAGCCATTTTTTTCTGCAGCTGGAATAAATAAATCAG
>NZ_WTKW01000613.1:0-1203 GCF_011378745.1 Pseudoalteromonas sp. Z1A6 | reverse complement strand
TAAAACAGAAAGTAGCTGATTTTGAGTTTGATTTACTTAAGAGTGAGAAAAGCTTTTCTTCTATTGCTCAAGAGCTATTTATTGAAGGAAATGATGAAGAAAGCCTGTTTGAAACATTACTTAGTCAAATAGATTTTAAGCTTTTTGCAAAGGACGTAGAGGCAACAAACAGCTCTGATTCTAAGGGGTTTATAACTAATGAACGAAATGCTGAATCGTATAACGTTAAGAGAGTAAACTACTTTTTTGATGGCCCAACAGAGTTATGGCTTATTGATGTGTTATGGACTTTATATGTAGGTCCAATACTAGATCAAAAGCTTACAAAAGATTGTTATGGCAATAGATTAAAGGGTACACCATTAAGCCCTATAGAACCTTCAAGTAGTAATGATTCTAAAAGTATTTTTGAAAATTATATCACTCAATATAATTCATGGCGCAGTGGCGCAATAGATACAGCGAAGAGAATATCGACAGAAGGTGATGATGTAGCAATTCTAACCTTAGATATTCAGCAATATTATTACAATGTAGACATGAAATTCTGTCTAATTGAAGATGAAATTAAGGCTGCATTGGGTGATGGTGGTCAAGATAAACTAGAAACCGCGCTACTTTTAACTCGTTTGCTAGAAAGAATATATAAGACATACCACGAACAAATTACCAAAAGGTTAAAGCATACTCACAAAGAGTGTAAAGATAATCTAGGTTTACCCATTGGCTTAACATCTTCAACAGTTTTGGCAAACTGGTACTTAGCTGGTTTTGATGAGGAAGTGTCATCAATCGTTAGACCTGCGTATTATGGACGCTATGTCGATGATATTATTTTCGTATTTAAACGGCCCCACTTAGATCAGCAGAACCCTGTTAAAAGCATATTTAAAAATTATTTCCACAACATTATCATTGTAAATGAAGATATTAAAGTTATCTCCAAAGGCAATTCATTACCTGTCCAACGCAAAAAAATGATGCTTCATTACTTCAGTGCGGAGCATAGCATTGCAGGGTTAGATGTTGTTATTGAAGCTATTAATCAACAAAGTAGTGAGTTTAGGCTTTTACCTGATGGAAACAGCAAAATAAATCTCAGTAAATTTGCAGAAGAATTTTTGTATTCTGAGGACGAAGGTCAATTAAAAAATGTTTTAAAAGCAACTGAAAATGAAGGTTCATTATCTCAATTTCTATCTA
>NZ_WTKW01000612.1:0-1205 GCF_011378745.1 Pseudoalteromonas sp. Z1A6 | reverse complement strand
GGATAATAAATAATAAAAAAGGATGCCTAAAGCATCCTTTTAAAAATCTTAAAATTACTTATTGTACTAACTCTTGCTCACTAAATTCTTCATCAAACATTGGGCTTGATAAGTAACGCTCAGTTGCACTAGGTAGGATAACAACAATGTTTTTATCAGCATTTTCAGGTTTTTCAGCAATTCGCTTAGCTGCAACAACCGCAGCACCTGACGAAATACCGACTAAAATACCTTCTTTTTTCATTAACTGATGCGCCATTGCAATTGCGTCTTCGTTAGATACAAGCTCGGCACCATCAATTAAGTCCATATCTAAGTTGCCAGGGATAAAGCCTGCACCAATACCTTGGATTTTATGAGGGCCAGGTTTAATTTCTTCACCGGCAAGCGTTTGGCTAATAACAGGAGAGTTAGTTGGCTCAACAGCAATAGACTTAACGTTTAAACCTTTTTCTGTTTTAAGGTAGCGGCTAACACCTGTAATAGTACCACCAGTACCTACACCTGCTACAAAAAAGTCTACTTTGCCGTCAAGCGCATCGTAAATTTCAGGGCCTGTTGTTTCAAAGTGAATTTTTGGGTTTGCAGGGTTTTCGAATTGTTGTAATAAAATATACTTATCAGGTGCTGTTGCCTGAATTTCTTTTGCTTTTTCAATTGCGCCATTCATACCTTTAGCACCGTCGGTAAGTACTAGATTTGCACCTAATGCTTTTAATAGCTTGCGACGTTCTAGGCTCATGGTGTTTGGCATAGTAAGCGTTAACTTGTAACCACGTGCTGCTGCAACAAATGCAAGTGCAATACCGGTGTTCCCCGATGTTGGTTCTATAAGTTCTTTACCTTCAACAAGCTGACCTGATTTTTCAGCTTCCCAAATCATCGATGCACCAATGCGGCATTTGATACTAAAGCTTGGATTACGAGATTCAACTTTAGCGTATACATTCCCACCTGTAACACGGTTAAGTTTTACCAGCGGTGTATTACCGATGCTTAGTGAGTTATCTTCAAAAATAGTAGACATAATGTTCCTTTGGATGCAATCTGATCAACGTGTTAATAGCCTTTGCTACTAACTATATAAACACACTTTACTGTGAGTTTAAAAAAACTAAAGTAAAGTTTGGCTATAACATATATCTATTGGGCTTATAACCAGCCGAAATAAAAATCAATTATTAACGGTGCTTTAGTTATTATAG
>NZ_WTKW01000611.1:0-1210 GCF_011378745.1 Pseudoalteromonas sp. Z1A6 | reverse complement strand
TGTAGATACCATCTCTCATTTTAAGCTTCAAGGTCGTATTTAACTTTCTTGGAGCTTAAACGCTTCTTGGTTTTTTATTACACCAAAACATATATGAATGAGCTTTCGCATATTTGCACACACAGCTTGCATCGGTGTTTTACCATTATTTATTAACGTTAACTTGTGTCGTTTTATTGTTTTATTCCATTGCCCAGCGACAATGGCCGCCATATAAAGTTTACATCGAATTCTGGCTGGCCCAAGTTTACTGATTGATGTTCGCCCTTTTAATTTACCCGATTCATTGTGCCGTGGGATTAATCCACAATAAGCCGCCGCTTCTTTGGCTTTATTAAATTTCTTAGCCGCAAATAAATACGTCAGCTCTCTCGATAATACGGGCCCAATGCCAGGGATAGACTCTAGTAGTTTCCTGTTTCTTTTTAAATCAGGTTCATTATCTATGTGGTTATCAATGTCAGATTTAAGCTGTTTAATTTCGTCATCTAAAAACGCGATAGTCACTTTTATCGATTGGCAAACACGCGCGGAAACGTTGCTGAATTCACTTGCTTCTAATCGGTTCGCTTCTCGTTGTCGGTTACTCTCAAGCGCATCTAAACGACGGATAAGGGCTTTAAGCTCTCTAACTTCTAATGCATCAGGTTGCCAATAACTAACGACTGCGTGCTTAGCACAGCCGTAATGGGCAAGCATCGTTGCATCAGACTTGTCTGTTTTATGAATTATGTTTAAAGCGTCTGCATACTTTTTAGCTTTACCGGGATTCGCTAGAATAATATTAAAGCCTTGCTCGTGTAAAAAATACATCAGCGCCTCATGATAAACACCTGTTGGTTCGAGGGTGATAACGAGCTCATTCGCAGCGCTTTTAGTTGTATTTAAAAGCCATTTTTCTATTGCTAAAAAGTCTTGACGCTTGTTTTTAAAGACTTTTGTTTTAATTTTGTTTGTAAGCTGGTCTCTCAACCACGATAAATCAATCTTCTCTTTACTAATATCAATGCCGATAAACATCATCTCTACTTACTCCCCTTGTACATACAGCATCTACTTAAAAAAAGTGTGCTTGGATACCATTCAGTTTCTGAGAATAGAAAGTCAGGGCCTTATCTACGGAGCAGTATTAAATACTAGACGCACAGGCAAGCTCACTGACTTCGATGTGATAAACGATAGCTAATCATTTATCAATGAGAGATACAAG
>NZ_WTKW01000610.1:0-1222 GCF_011378745.1 Pseudoalteromonas sp. Z1A6 | reverse complement strand
CGCCAGTTAGAAAAAACAGAAGTAACAGGCCCAATGTTTTTTGTTGTTGGCGGAATATGTTTAGCTTTAGTGCTACCCAACGAAGGGCATAAAATAAAAGAAGGCGTTGATCTTTTATTACCATTTATAGAGCTTACGCTAAGTATTTTTTTATTTTCTGATGCAGCTAAATCAAAGTTGAGTGTATTAAGGCATAGTTTTCAGTATCCTAGTTTACTGTTGTTTGTTGCCCTACCCTTAACTTTGTTACTTGGTATTGCTGTTGCTTTATTTTTCTTTGCTGAGCTTTCACTTATTCAAGCAGCGTTGCTCGCTATTATTTTAACACCTACCGATGCGGCATTAAGTAAAGGGTTACTAGCAAGTACACAAGTGCCTGAAAAAATACGCGAAGGAATAAATACTGAAAGTGGTTTGAACGATGGATTATGCGTACCCATATTTTTAATATTTATATTACTCGCTAAAAATCCTGATTCAGCTATTACCGCAACACAAACATTAAGTGTGTTTGGACGAGAGCTTGGCTTGGCTTTATTAATAGCTATTACAAGTATTGCTGTTTTTATACCGAGTTTAAACTTTGCAATGAAACGTCATTACTTTGCACAAAATACCAGTCCGTTTTTATTACTCGGTTTTGCTATGGCTGTGTTTTCTGTCACTCAGTATTTTCATGGCAGTGGATTTATTGCGGTGTTTATTGCAGGCTTATTATTTGATAAATTTTCGACCGAAGAAGTTAGAACAGAATTAATTGAAGACTCAGAGCATATCGCAGATTTCACATCGTTAATGATTTGGTGCTTGTTCGGGTTTGTTTGTGCTTACTTAGTTATTCCTAAATTAAATACTGAAATTATAATTTACGCTTTGTTAAGTACAACATTGATTAGAATAATTCCAGTTATGCTGTCTCTGCAGTTTACGGCACTGAGTATCAAAGAGCGTTTTACATTTGCGTGGTTTGGACCAAGAGGGTTAGCATCAATTGTTTTTACATTGATGGTGATAGATACGCAAATAGAAAACAAATATCAAATAGCGACAATAGCAATGACGACTATTTTGTTTAGTGTATTTATACATGGTATTAGCACTAGACCTATTGCCGATAGTTTTGTTAAAAAATAATTATTTAAACTAGATAAATTAAGAATACGTATTAAAAAAGGCGTAACGGTTATTTTCATCACTGATGAAGTTAATCGTTGCGCCTTTT
>NZ_WTKW01000061.1:0-16145 GCF_011378745.1 Pseudoalteromonas sp. Z1A6 | reverse complement strand
TAACTCAAATTTATTGTTTTTTAGTTGAACAGAAAATTCTCTTTGTTATACTCACGTTCGAACTTTCAGTAAGTTTTGAAAGTTTGATTGATACGGATCAATTTTCACAAGGTGAATTTGTGCTAACCGGATTTGATCGTATTCAGCACCTGATTTTTGGGCTTACAGCAGCAATGTTTTTCAAATTTTTCCATTGCTTTGTATTACTTTAATTTTGTTATAGTCATTTAAGTAGGTTAATGTCTTTGAACACACTTTCTTTACATCATACCAATACTGATCTCGCCCCAAGCGAGCCAGTTACGTGTGAACGCTTGAATAAAGCGGGTAAGGGCGTGTGTGTAGCTATAACTTTATTAGTGTTTAATACGGTCATGTTGTTAAGCGGTGCACTAGAGGATGCCTTCAAGCTTGAGGCGCTATTAAGTGATGGGTTTATTGTAGAGCCACTGTTACTTACTATTGCCGGATTTTTAGCTCATCCAATCATTTCAAGTCAGTTACTTATTGGCCTTTGTTGGTTATTGTTCCATATTTTTCCAGCGCGTCGTGCTGGAATTATCCTCCGTAAAGCAGCCTTTGCTTTTAGCGAGGCTAAAGTTCTTCAGCCAGTGCATGTTGCACATGGTTGTCGTGCTCCACCTAGCTTTACAGGTTGTCTGTAAGGCTGCATCTTGTTGCTGGTTTTAATTATTTGTTCTTGCTGTAAATAATTAAGGTTAGCTAAAACAAAGTAGCTCCGTGTTTTTCAAGCACACTTCAGCCAACCACCACTCACCCAAGTTAATTTTTATTACGTTATATAAATGCGTTTAGAAAGCTGGGTTTGTTGCTAGGTCATTAATGGCATGAGCTTTAGGTTTTGAATACCCCCCTTATTTTTATAATTTAATTCTAGTTAACTTGGGTTTTTATTGAAAAATCGTTGCTTTGGTTGTTATTCAAAGCAGCAAACTGAAACTCTAGGTTTGTAGGATACTCCCTTGTTAATTCGTAACCTTTGTAATATTGCTTTAGCTAGTACAGTGCTGGCGCTGTCAGGCTGTAAAGGCGGGATACTCGATCCAAAAGGGCAGATAGGCATTGATGAGAAAAATTTAATCATCATCGCAACCGTGCTTATGTTGCTTGTAGTCGTTCCCGTTATTGTGATGACTTTATATTTCGCATGGAAATATAGAGACACGCAAACTCATGAAATTTACGCTCCAAAATGGGCTCATTCAAATAAAATTGAGGCCGTAGTTTGGGCTGTTCCTATTATTATCGTAATTATTTTAGGTGCTATTACCTGGGTGTCTACCCAAGCGTTAGACCCATACAAACCCATTGAAGGTAAAGGTAAGCATCTTACTGTTGAAGTGGTGTCATTAAACTGGAAGTGGTTATTTATTTACCCTGAGCAAGGTATTGCCACGGTTAATGAATTAGTGTTTCCGGCAAATGTACCTGTTGAATATAAAATCACGTCAGAGAGCACAATGAATTCATTTTTTATTCCGCAATTGGGTAGTCAAATATACTCAATGGCCGGGATGGAAACCAAGCTTCACTTAATTGCAAATGAGCCAGGTACGTTTAAAGGTATCTCAGCAAATTACAGTGGTGCAGGTTTTACTGGAATGAAGTTCAATGCCATTGCGACCCCTACTCAAGCAGACTTTGATAAGTGGGTGAGTGATATAAAAGCCAATTCAAGTGCTAATAACCTGACTCATGCAAATTATGTTGAGCTTGCAAAAGCGAGCGAAAATAATCCTGTTGCTTATTACGGTAAAGTTGAAGACAGCTTATTTCATACCATTGTTATGAAATACATGCAGGCGCATGGCGATATGAATAAAAAGCACAATGCGATGAGCGAACATGGCGAGATGGATATGCAACATCACGCAATGGACAAACATTCAGCGAAACCATCACACAGCCAGGACGAGGAATAATAATGTCGTTTTTAGGTAAACTTTCACTCGATGCAATACCGTTTCACGAGCCGATTCTTGTGTTTACGATGGCAGCTATTTTAATAGCTGCAATTGTTATTACTGCGCTAATTACAAAGCATAAAAAATGGGGCGTGCTTTGGCGCGACTGGATCACATCTGTTGATCATAAACGCTTAGGCGTAATGTATATTATTTTAGCTTTAGTAATGCTGTTTCGTGGGTTTTCTGATGCAATAATGATGCGTACTCAGTTAGCACTTGCTACTAGTGGCGCGCCTGGTTATTTACCACCAGAGCACTACGACCAAATATTTACAGCTCACGGTGTAATTATGATCATATTTATGGCGATGCCATTTATGGTCGGTTTAATGAACATAATTTTACCGTTGCAAATTGGTGCACGGGATGTTGCCTTTCCATTTTTAAACAATTTAAGTTTTTGGTTAACAGCCAGTGGTGCAATTTTAATTAATATGTCGCTAGTGTTTGGTGAGTTTGCTAAAACAGGTTGGGTGGCGTATCCGCCACTTTCGGAGCTGACCTTTAGCCCTGGGGTGGGGGTCGACTATTATATTTGGGCCCTGCAAATATCCGGGCTTGGAACACTCTTAACTGCAGTAAACTTTTTAGCGACCGTTATCAAAATGCGCGCACCAGGCATGACCTTAATGAAAATGCCAATTTTCACATGGACATGTACGTGGGCAAACATCTTAATTGCAGCATCATTCCCAATATTGACCGCTATGCTTACTATGTTAACGCTTGACCGTTATCTCGATTTCCATTTCTTTACCAATGAATTGGGCGGTAACGCCATGATGTACATCAACCTGTTTTGGGCATGGGGTCATCCTGAGGTATATATTTTAGTATTACCGGCGTTTGGTATTTTTTCTGAAATTATTTCGACCTTTACAGGTAAACGTTTATTTGGTTATAAATCGATGGTTTACGCCAGCGGTGCAATCTCTATTTTAGGGTTTATTGTTTGGTTACATCACTTCTTTACCATGGGATCGAGCGCCAACGTTAATGCTTTCTTTGGTATGGCTACCATGGTTATCGCTGTACCAACAGGCGTTAAGTTGTTTAACTGGTTATTTACTATTTACCGCGGCCGTTTACGTATAACCGTACCAGTACTTTGGACACTCGGTTTTATGGTTACCTTTACCATAGGCGGCATGACAGGTGTATTACTTGCTATTCCTGGTGCCGATTACGTACTGCATAACAGCTTATTCTTAATTGCACATTTCCATAACACAATTATCGGTGGTGCTGTATTTGGCTACCTAGCTGGTTTTGTATTTTGGTTCCCTAAAGCGATGGGCTTCAAGCTTAACGAAAAATGGGGAAAGGCATCATTCTGGTGTTGGCTTATCGGTTTCTTCCTTGCATTTATGCCGTTGTATGTACTTGGTTTCTTAGGTATGACACGTCGTTTAAACCACTCTAATAATCCAGATTGGAACATCTGGCTATACATTGCTGCAGCCGGTGCTGTCGTTATTATGTTTGGTATTATTAGTCAAATAATTCAATTATATGTGAGCTTTAGAGACCGTGAAGCGCTTGACGATACAACAGGCGATCCGTGGAACGGACACACACTTGAATGGGCAACAAGCTCACCTCCACAAGTGTATAACTTTGCTACCATTCCACACATTGATGATATTGATGCATGGACTGATATAAAAGAAAAAGGTCAAGCTTATCAAGGTAAAGCAAGCTATAGCCCTATTCATATGCCTAAAAACACATCAGCTGGCGTGTTAATGGCAGCTAGCTTAACCGCATTTTGTTTTGCGATGATCTGGCACATTTGGTGGTTAGCTATTGTTGGGCTAATTGGTGGCATTGCCATCTTTATCAAACGTTGTTACACCAGTGATGTTGATTACTATATACAACCTGATGAAATTGCAAAAATTGAAGCTGCATATAATTCAAGTGGGAATAAGGAGCTAAAAGCGTGAGTACACTTTCTGCAAATTTAGAATCTGCAAATTTAGAGTCTGTATCTCACGATGATCATGCGCACGCGCACGCGCATGATCATCACGATACATCGGGCGATACCGTATTCGGTTTTTGGTTATATCTAATGACCGATTGCTTATTATTTGCCTCATTTTTTGCAACCTACGCTGTGTTATTTATGAACACAGCCGGTGGTGTATCGGGTAAAGATATTTTTGAACTCGACTTTGTAGCAGTAGAAACAGCTGCACTACTTATTAGTAGTATTACCTTTGGTTTTGCCATGATTGCCGCTCAAGGGCAAAAAAAGGCATTAACACTTACTTGGTTATTTATTACGTTTTGTTTAGGTGCTGTGTTTATTAGTATGGAAATATACGAATTTCACCACCTAATAGTGAACGGGCATGGTCCGCAACATAGTGCTTTTTTAACATCGTTTTTCTCATTAGTTGGCTTACATGGTTTACATGTAACAGCCGGTCTAATTTGGATGACCATAATGATGATAGAAGTTGCTAAACGTGGTCTAGGTAAAGCAACTGTAACGCGTTTAAGTTGCTTGAGCCTATTTTGGCACTTCTTAGACATTGTTTGGATTTGTGTATTTACCGTTGTTTATTTAATGGGAGCAATGTAATGAGCCACAGCGAAACACATGCTGAGCACCATGATGAATCTCATGGTAGTGTTAAAACTTACTTAATTGGCTTTGTGCTATCAGTAATTTTAACAGCCATTCCATTTTGGATAGTAATGGAAGGCGACTTCACAAAAGCAACAACGCTGTGGAGCATTGTTACGTTTGCCATAGTACAAATTTGGGTGCATTTAAAATACTTCTTACACCTTAATTTTACGACCGAAGATGGCCGTGCAAATACTTTCTCATTCCTATTCAGTGCCATGATCATCGTAATGGTGGTTGGTTTATCTGTTTGGATCATATATGAATCAAACGCAATGATGATGTACTAGGAGTTGAAGATGTTTCGTCGTTATTTATCAGTGACAAAGCCGGGTATTATTATGGGCAATTTGATCAGCGTAGCGGGTGGGTTTTTACTTGCCTCGCGCGGTTATATAGACCCATGGTTAATGATTGCCACATTAATTGGTTTGTCGCTAGTGGTTGCATCAGGTTGTGCTATCAACAATGTTATAGATAGAGACATAGATGTAGCCATGGCACGTACTCGAACGCGAGTAACAGTAACAGGCGAAATGTCGGCCTTTGCTGCACTTAGCCACGGTATTTTATTGGGCGTTATTGGCTTTGGTTTACTTATTGCCTTTACCACCCAAGCCGCGGTATTTTTTGCAGCCTTTGGCTACGTAATTTATGTAGGGGTTTATAGCCTCTACATGAAGCGTAACTCAGTATATGGCACTTTTGTAGGTAGCCTTTCGGGCGCAGTACCACCAGTAGTCGGTTACTGCGCCGTAACAGGCCAGTTCGATATGGGCGCGTTAATACTGCTGGTTATGTTTAGCTTGTGGCAAATGCCGCACTCTTACGCCATTGCTATTTTTCGCTTTAAAGATTACCAAGCTGCAGGTATTCCTGTATTACCAGTAGCGCAAGGTATTGATAAAGCAAAGCGCCATATCGTACTTTATATTGCCGTGTACGCCTTAGTTGTGATGTTACTGCCAATTACTGGCTACACAGGTGCTGCTTTTATGGCTGTTGCTTGTATTACCAGCTTTTGGTGGTTGCTAATGGCACTAAGAGGGTATCGTCGAAATATTGATGTAACCAGTTGGGCACGTAAACTGTTCGCGTTTTCTATCATTAATATTACAGCGTTAAGTATTGCTATGGCTGTTGACTATCATAGCGTTGCTCCACAGCTATTAACACTTACCTAATTTAAAAACTTTAACATTCCAAAGTTAATCCAAAGGCTCGAAAGAGCCTTTTTTTATGCCTGAATATTGAAATTATTTAGCATTCGTATACTCGCTATTTTACTTTTTAAAATCATCAGCATTGTAATAAAGTGGTTTAAGGGTGCCGCAATTAATAAATTTATAAGTAAGCTCATTTTCAGCTGGGACACGTTTTGAGGTACGAAGCTTTTGCATACATGCATTAACTAAATCGACAAAAATAAGATGGTTATAGCTCGGCGCTTTTTGAATTTTATGAATATAAATACGCTCAGTACCGCTTAGTGTAATCATGTCGTAGTCTTGCCATTGCGATGATTCACTTAATTTTTTTAGTTCTCTGGCATACAGCTGCTTACTCAAGACCAACTCTTTTTTTGAATAAATTAAACTGCCACCTTGTTGATAATCACCCTCGTAAATATCGGCAATAATTGTAATTTCTTCACCACGCATTAAATGCTGAATATTAAACGCTTGTGGCTTTACGGTGATTAACTCGGCATTTCTAACAAAGCCTAAAAATGGAACATCGGGGTTTCCTATTTTATAAACAACTTGCACATCATTGGGTAAATTATAGGTGGGTAAATTCATTGCAATAATAGACGAGCCTTGATTAACCAAAGCCATAGGGTGCTCAGCATTGTAAGCGGGGTCTACCGGTGGAAGTTCTGCTTTTTCTTCTTCAGCTGCGGCAAAGCCACTTAAAGTAATTAGTAATAAAGTAAGTAGTAAGCGCATTATAATCTCAATTAATTTATGAGCTTAAATTGTAGTATAAAGTTTATATTACTTATATTTTTAAACTAAATTTAGACCTATATTATTGTTCAGATATAGAGTGCAACAATGTTCGTGCCTTTAAATGTAGGTTTGCGTCCTCTGGGTTTGACGTATTAGTCAGCCAAATTACATTACCTTCTTTATTTACAAACAATGTAGTAGGTGTGCCTCGTATACCTAATTGCTGTGCTGTTGCATCGGCTTTTACGGCTGTTTTAAAAGTATAACCTCTATCGCTAAGCGCTTTAGCGGGAGTAGCATCGTCATCCTCTTTAAAGCTCACGGCAATAACTTTTAATCCCATATCATCAATTTTTTGAAGTGCTGGTTGCAGCTTTTTACAGTACGGACACCACGTTGCCCAAAAGTGTAAAACGTAAGGTTGACCTAATAAATCTTGAGTATTGAGTGCAGACCCATCAGCCATTTGTAAATTTAATGTAGGTAGCTTAGGGTATGTTTCTTGCGTGCTTTCTTCTTGCGAATAGCTTGTAAAGCTTATAAAAATTAGTGCGATGGCAATAAATAGTTGTTTCATAATATGTTCGTTCTTATTTTACATATTAAATAAGAACGGGAATTTAACATTTTTATTTCACATTAAAAACGAGCGGCTTGCTCAATAACAATACTATGGCGCTTAGCAAGGCGAAGGTGATCTTTATCGTAGCCACCACCTATTACTGTAGCAACGGGTGTATTGTGTTCAAGGCAGCGTTTTAGCACTAAATGGTCGCGCTTAACTATGCCATCCCAGCTTATATCTAATTTACCCAAGCCATCGCCTTGCCAAATATCAACGCCAGCATCGTAAAGTACCAAGCTTGGGTTTAGCTCTTTAAGTAAATAACTCAAGGTGTCGTCAACTACGGCAAGGTATTCGTCGTCTTTCATATTATCGGCTAAGCCAATATCTAAATCGCTAGCGGATTTTCTGAAAGGGAAGTTTTTTTCACAATGGATAGAGCAAGTATAAGCGTATGCTTGATGCTGTAACATTGCGGCTGTGCCATCACCTTGGTGCACGTCTAAATCAAAAATAAGTACGTTAGTTACTTCACCCGATTCAATTAAAGTTTGCGTGGTAAAGGCTAAATCGTTAACCATGCAGTAGCCTGAGCCAAAATCGGTATGCGCATGGTGTGTACCACCGGCTAAGTGGCAGGCTATACCATGTTTAAGTGCTAAACGAGCTGTTTGCAAAGTACCTTGAGGTGCTGTAAAGGTACGTGCCATAAGCTCTTTTGACCAAGGTAGGCCAATGCGACGCATTGCTTTTTCATCTAAGCGGTTATTCCACAAATCATGTATGTAATTTTCGCAGTGTATTAGCTCCAGTGGCTCTGGCGTGCCTAATATTGGCTCAACCAGGTTATCGCCAATCAAACCAAGCTTTGCTACATGCTGATATAAATGTGCAAACTTACTCATTGCAAAACGATGCTTTGGATCGAAATTAAACGAGTAGTTAGGGTGATACACCAAAGGTAAATGTGGATTTAAAGTCATGTTTACACAAGTTAAAAAGTTTGCACTATGGTAATCAACTAATCCAAATGAGTCTATTCTTGTGTGTCGTGAATCAACATAGCGAGTTCGCGATGTAATAGTTCGTCATCAGCTAAGTTTAGCTCTATTAAACGCTTTAAATAAGTAATGCTGTCTATATCAATATGGTGGCATTTTAAACCAATATGATCCGCTTCTATATGGCACACCACAACCTCCATTTTTATTTCTATTTCGCTTTGAGGCAGCGAAAAACGCAGAACAGCTTGGCTATTTTGGTTGCCAATAAAAGCATCACATTTAGTGATTAATGCGCCATGTAAAGATACATCAAGTAATTTACATGGGTATTGGTGATCATTAAAAATTACTTGTGCATCGGTTGAAAATAAAACACGAGAAAACTGACGACGATTTTGCATAACCTAATTTAGCCTTACTGTTTTTATAATAAATTAAGCATAGCGGGTAATTCTCTACATGCTAGCAGGATATGCTCCTGTAATGCTGGTGGCATAAAAAAGCCCCGCATAAATGCAGGGCTTAGTATTACTGTAATAAATTAGCTACAGTAAATATTAACCAATTTTTTTGTACTTAATACGTTTAGGTTCAGTTGCTGCTGCACCTAGTGTCTTTTTAAGCCACTCTTCGTATTCAGTATAGTTACCATCAAAGAAGTTAATTTGACCTTCGTCGCGGTAATCTAAAATGTGCGTAGCAATACGGTCAAGGAACCAACGGTCATGCGAGATACACATTACACAACCAGGGAACTCTAAAATAGCGTTCTCTAGTGCACGTAGTGTTTCAACGTCCAAGTCATTGGTTGGCTCATCGAGTAGTAACACATTGCCGCCAGCTTTTAATAACTTAGCAAGGTGTAAACGGTTACGCTCACCACCTGATAGGTCTTTAACAAACTTTTGCTGATCGTTACCTTTAAAGTTAAAGCGACTTACATACGCACGGCTTTGGAACTCAAAGTTACCAATTTTTAGTACGTCTTGACCGTCTGATATTTCTTGGAAAACAGTTTTGCTTTCGTCCATACCGTCGCGGAACTGATCAACAGTAGCAAGGTGTACGCTTTCGCCAACGGTAATGCTACCGCTGTCTTGCTTTTGCTCACCACTGATCATTTTAAACAGCGTTGATTTACCCGCGCCATTCGCACCAATAATGCCCACAATGGCACCTTTTGGCATGCTAAAGCTTAAATCGTCAATTAAAACGCGATCGCCAAAACTCTTACGAAGATTAGTTACTTCAAGCACTTGATCCCCTAAGCGCGGGCCAGGTGGAATAAACATCTCGTTAGTTTCGTTACGTTTTTGGTAATCAGACTGCTGCATTTCAGTAAACTGAGCCATACGTGCTTTTGACTTAGCTTGGCGACCTTTAGGATTTGAACGAACCCATTCAAGTTCTTGCGCAATTGATTTTTGACGTGCTTTTTCAGATTTTTGTTCTTGCTGTAAGCGCGCATCTTTTTGTTCAAGCCAAGAAGAATAGTTACCTTCCCATGGAATACCTTCACCACGGTCAAGCTCTAATATCCAACCAGCTACATTATCAAGGAAGTAACGGTCATGCGTTACCGCCACAACAGTGCCTTCGTAATCGTGTAAGAAGCGCTCTAACCATGCAACCGACTCAGCATCCAAGTGGTTAGTTGGTTCATCGAGAATAAGCATGTCTGGTTTTTCAAGCAGTAATCGACATATAGCAACACGACGACGCTCACCACCTGAAAGGTGCTCAATTTTAGCATCCCATTCTGGCAGACGAAGTGCATCAGCAGCACGCTCTAAAACGTTATCAATGTTGTGACCATCGTGCGCCTGAATAACAGCTTCAAGCTCGCCTTGCTCTTTTGCAAGTGCGTCAAAGTCAGCGTCTTCCATGGCGTATTCGTTATACACTTCGTCAAGGCGTTTAAGTGCGTGTTTAACTTCGCCAACAGCTTCTTCAACAATTTCACGAACTGTTTTGCTTTCGTCTAAAACAGGCTCTTGCGGTAAATAACCAATTTTTGTACCAGGCTGAGGATGTGCATCACCTTCAAAATCTTGGTCAACACCGGCCATAATACGTAGTAACGTAGATTTACCAGAACCGTTTAAACCAAGCACACCAATTTTAGCGCCAGGAAAAAAGTGTAACGAAATATCTTTTAAGATAGTGCGCTTAGGTGGCACAACCTTAGATACTCGACTCATCGAGAATATAAATTTATCAGGTAAAACCATGGAGGAAAGCCTTCAAATAATAATAAAAATTTCAATGTTGTATTGTAGTGGCTGACAGGTGAAACAGTCAACGAATGGCGGGTTTTAAAGCACTAAAGCATGCTTGTAAGTAAAGTATAAAATCATGAATAAATTTCATTTAGACATCTATACATCTAGAGGTTGATATTTTTTACTTTCAGTTCATAATTAAGCTTCGGTTTTTATGAGCAGGAGTAAAGTATGCCAATTACAGTAAAAGACGAGTTGCCGGCAATTGCACGTTTACGTCAAGAAAACGTATTTGTAATGCCAAAAACACGTGCAAAAACGCAAGAGATACGCCCAATGCGTTTGGCTATTTTAAACTTAATGCCTAATAAAGTAGAAACCGAAGTTCAGTTTATTCGCTTGCTTGCCAACTCGCCTTTGCAAGTAAACGTAGAACTACTGCGCCTCGACACTCACCGCAGTAGCAGCAATTCAGAAGAGCACCTTGATACCTTTTATCGTTATTTTTCTGAGGTTAAAGACAACAATTACGATGCATTAATAGTAACTGGCGCGCCACTTGCGCATTTAGAATACGACGATGTAGCGTATTGGGATGAGCTAAAGGTCATTATAGATTGGGCTGAGCAACACGTTACCTCTACGTTATTTTCGTGCTGGGCAGCACATGCAGCGTTATATCACCGTTACAATTTAAAGCGTGATTTAAAAGACGACAAACTGTGTGGTGTATTTACCCACCAATGTTACTTTGATCACGGCGCACTGACTCGCGGGTTCGACGACACCTTTTTGGTACCGCACTCACGTTATGGCCACATTGATATAAATAAAATAAACGCCTGTGATGAGCTAGTTGTACTGGCAGGTTCTGAGCGAGTAGGGGCTTACTTACTTAAAAATAAATCGGGTAGCCAAGTGTTTATAACCGGCCACCCAGAGTACGACGCCGACTCGCTAAAAGCAGAATACGAGCGCGATTGTAAAAAAAGCCCTAATGCACCAAAACCCGAAAATTACTTTCCGGATGACGATGCAACTAAACAACCTTCAAAAACGTGGCAAAGCCATGCTTTTTTACTTTTTTCGAACTGGTTAAATTACTACGTGTACCAAACCACACCGTATGATATTAATTTAGTTAGCCAAGACGTGAGGACTAACAACTATGCCGAATAACGCTCCTACAAATAATAAGCAAGCCGAAATAAGCGCCGCATTAAAAGAACGCATTTTAATTTTAGATGGCGCTATGGGCACCATGATCCAAGATCATAAGCTAGAAGAAGAAGACTATCGCGGAGAGCGTTTTAAAGACTGGCATGTATTAATTAAAGGCAATAACGATTTATTAAGCCTAACCAAGCCCGATTTAATCACTGATATTCATCGTGGTTTTTTATCAGCGGGCGCCGATATTATCGAAACCAATACGTTTAACTCGACCACTATTTCGATGGAAGATTACGACATGGCAAGCCTAAGTCGTGAAATAAACCTAGAGTCGGCTAAATTAGCACGCGCAATGTGCGACGAATTTAGTGCTAAAACGCCAGAAAAACCGCGTTACGTAGCCGGTGTTTTAGGGCCGACATCTAAAACGTGTTCAATTTCGCCAGACGTAAACGATCCGGGTTACCGAAATGTCACCTTTGATAAGCTGGTTACTGCGTATATTGAATCAACACTTGCATTAATGGAAGGCGGCGCCGATTTAATACTAATCGAAACTATATTCGACACCCTTAATGCAAAAGCCGCCTCGTTTGGCGTTGAAGAAGCCTTTGAGCAAGCAGGGCGCACATTACCAGTTATGATTTCGGGGACTATTACCGACGCCTCTGGGCGTACGCTTTCGGGGCAAACAACCGAAGCATTTTATAATTCTATTCGCCATATTAAGCCTATTTCTATTGGTTTAAACTGCGCGCTTGGTCCTGATTTACTGCGCCAGTATGTAGAAGAGTTATCGCGCGTGTGCGAAACCTTTACATCGGTACACCCTAATGCAGGCTTACCAAATGAGTTTGGTGAATACGATTTAGAAGCGCCTGAAATGGCAGCCGAAATTATCGATTGGGGTAAATCGGGCTTTATTAATATAGTAGGCGGATGCTGTGGCACCACGCCTGCGCATATTCGCGCTTTTGCAAAAGGTTTAGCGGGCGTTAAACCACGCCAACTACCAGAGCTTGAAGTACGCATGCGTTTATCAGGCCTTGAAGCCTGTAACTTAAATTAAGGAGCCAGCATGACCCAACAAATAGCAGTATTTACTAATGTCGGCGAACGTACCAATGTAACGGGTTCTGCCATGTTTAAACGTTTAATCATGGAAGAAGACTTTGAAGCCGCGCTAACCGTTGCCCGCGAACAAGTAGAAAACGGCGCACAGGTTATTGATATAAACATGGACGAAGCCATGTTGGACTCAAAAGCCGCCATGGTTAAGTTTTTAAACTTAATAGCCTCAGAGCCTGATATTTCTCGCGTACCGATTATGGTTGACTCTTCAAAATGGGAAGTAATAGAAGCAGGCTTAAAGTGTATTCAAGGCAAGGCAATTGTTAACTCAATATCGCTAAAAGAGGGCGAAGAGCCGTTTATTCGCCAAGCTAAAATAATAAAACGCTTTGGTGCAGCCGCTGTTGTAATGGCGTTTGATACTGACGGGCAAGCCGACACGGCAGACCGTAAGTTCGCAATATGTGCGCGCAGTTATAAAATATTGGTAGAAGACATTGGCTTTGCGCCAGAAGATATTATATTCGACCCTAATATATTTGCCGTAGCCACCGGTATTGAAGAGCACGATAACTACGCCGTAGAATTTATTGAAGGCACACGCCGCATTAAACAAAATTTGCCGCACTGTAAAGTGTCGGGCGGTGTATCAAATGTATCGTTTTCGTTTAGGGGTAATAACCCCGTACGTGAAGCCATTCACTCGGTGTTTTTATATCACGCTATTCAAGCTGGTATGGACATGGGTATTGTAAATGCGGGGCAACTAGCCGTTTACGATGATATACCAGAAGAACTACGTAAAGCAGTTACAGACGTAATACTTAACACCGACTCAGGCGCAGGCGAGCGTTTAGTAGAGCTTGCACCAAAATACTCGGGTATGGCGCAAGCCGAGCGAGTAGAAGATTTAGAGTGGCGCACATGGCCTGTTGCAAAACGCCTTGAGCACGCGCTTGTTAAAGGTATTACTACCTTTATAGATGAAGATACCGAAGAATGCCGCGCCGCAGCAGCTAAACCTATTCACGTAATTGAAGGGCCGTTAATGGACGGCATGAACGTAGTAGGCGACTTATTTGGCGCAGGTAAAATGTTTTTACCACAAGTTGTTAAATCGGCGCGCGTAATGAAGCGAGCCGTAGCCTACCTAGACCCATACATTGAGCTTGAAAAAGAAGAAGGCTCAACTAACGGTAAAATAGTGATGGCGACCGTTAAAGGCGATGTGCACGACATAGGTAAAAATATTGTAGGCGTGGTACTGCAATGTAATAACTACGAAGTTATCGATTTAGGTGTAATGGTACCTGCCGATAAAATATTGCAAACCGCAATCGACGAAAAAGCCGATATTATTGGGTTGTCGGGCTTAATTACCCCATCGCTTGACGAAATGGTACACGTAGCAAAAGAAATGAAACGCCGTGGCTTTGAGCTCCCATTAATGATTGGCGGGGCAACTACCTCTAAAGCGCACACTGCCGTTAAAATTGAGCCACAGTACGACAAAGGTGTAGTATACGTGAGTAACGCCAGCCGTGCGGTAGGTGTGGTTTCAAACTTATTATCAAAAGAGTTTAAACCTGACTTTTTAGCTAAAACACAAGCTGAATATGTAAAGGTACGTGAGCAGCAAGCGCGTAAAAAACCACGTTCTAAGCCTGTTACAATCCAGCGCGCACGCGATAACGCAGCACAACTTGATTGGGATAACTACACACCACCAGTACCTAAAAAGCTTGGCGTGATCGAGTTTAAAAACGTATCAATTGCTACTTTGCGTAAATACATAGATTGGACGCCATACTTTATGACGTGGTCAATCGCCGGTAAATACCCGCGCATAATGACCGACGAAGTAGTAGGCGAGCAAGCGCAAAGCTTATTTAAAGACGCTAACGATATGTTAGACGACCTTGAAAAAGCAGGCAGTTTGCAACCACTTGGCGTAATAGGTTTATTCCCTGCTAACCGCGTTGGGGACGACATAGAAATATACACCGATGAAACACGCAAAACGCTGTTAACTACTTCATGCCATTTACGTCAGCAAACCGAAAAAACCGACTTTGCTAACTATTGCCTAGCCGATTACATAGCGCCCAAAGGCACTCCAGACTATTTTGGCGCGTTTGCAGTAACAGGCGGTCTAGAAGAAGACGACTTAGCAAATGCGTTTGACGCACAGCAAGACGACTACAACAAAATAATGATTAAAGCGGTTGCCGATAGGCTCGCAGAAGCGTTTGCAGAATACCTACACGAAAAAGTACGTAAAGAGTATTGGGGTTTTGCACCAGACGAAAACCTAGCAAACGATGAGCTAATACGCGAAAACTACCAAGGTATTCGCCCAGCGCCAGGTTACCCAGCGTGCCCAGAGCACACCGAGAAAAAGAAAATTTGGCAGTTACTCGATACCGAAAAACGCATTGGCATGCAGTTAACCAGCTCATACGCCATGTGGCCAGGTGCTGCTGTTTCAGGTTGGTACTTCTCACACCCTGAGGCTAAGTACTACGCAGTAGCAGCGGTACAACGCGATCAAGTAGAAGACTACGCTAAACGAACCAATATGACGCTCGCAGAGGCAGAAAGATGGCTATCACCTAACTTGGGGTATGATCCGGAGTAAATAGAGTTGCGGTCAGTTTTTAGCTGTCAGCTATCAGTAAAACAAAGAGCAAAACGAGCCAAATTAGGCTCGTTTTTGTTTTTAAAGTTTATCAGTGAGCAACTCATTTATTTTTTCATGATGTCTTTAGCGGTCGGTTTAGATGTTTGTTGTTTCAATAGAACTATTCGTTTCTGTTCTTATAAAAGTTGCGTTATTCTAAGTAACGTTATTTGACTTTATATTACCTTTTTCATTTACCCATATAACTCTTTATTGAGAACTACTACCATGGAGTTAGATCGTGAGAGTTATGAAGTAATAAATAGCGCAAGATATGGCGATAGTGATCCCCCAGTGTAATCTAACTTAGCAGGTATATTTGTATCCCTTTGATTTAATGATATAAGGATTGATTATCTATCTTTACTTTTAAGCTTTATAGCACATGAAGTTGTGCCAATAGCTAAGAAGTTATCAATTAACAACTAAAAGGAATTATATTCAATATGTATAAAAACTCAGTTTTTTTTCAATTTATTGTGATTAGCCTAACGTTATTAGCAGGTATATTTATAGGTTTTATTTTTAGCGATTTTGAGATTCCAATAAAATGGGAAGCTGAACTAAAAGTAGGAGATTTAATCGCTGCAATTATAGCACTTATTACATTTATATTCGCTTACAAAGGAATTACCGATAACCGTAAAAGTATAGAGCTTTCATTTCAACCTGCGCTATACGAACACTGCTCTTTTCTTAATGTTGATCGCGAATTTAAGATTGAACTAAAAAATGCAGGTATAGGCTCAGCTTTAAATTGTATTTTTACATATTATATTGATGGGAATGAGCTGCCCGATAAGAATTTAGATGAAAAGTTAAAGGGCTTTTGTAAAAAAAAGAGCAACGCTA
>NZ_WTKW01000609.1:0-1223 GCF_011378745.1 Pseudoalteromonas sp. Z1A6 | reverse complement strand
ACCCAACCTTGTATCTCTTCTTGATGAGTGTTTAGCTAGCACTTGTCACATCGGGAAGACAGTGAGCTCGTACCCAACCAGAGTGTGAAAATGCTGTGACGTAGATTGAGCCCTGACTTCCTAACCTCAATTAAACTGAATGGTATCCTAGCGCCCCAACTAAGGGTGACGCTGCATGTACAAGGGGAGTAGATAGAGATGAAAGCTTTTATTGGCATTGATGTGGGTAAAGAAAAGTTAGATATTTCCTGGCTACGCGATGTAGTCAAAAGTAAAAAGAAAACGAAGATTTTTAAAAATAACCCGCAGGGCTATCAAGAGTTAGTTGCCTGGTTGATAAAGAATACAAATTTAAAAGCACAAGACATTGTTATTACAACAGAGCCCACAGGTGTTTATAGCGAGCCGCTGATGTATTTCCTATACGAGCAAGGATTTATTTTATTACATGTAAATCCTGGTAAAGCAAAACAGTACGCAAGTTCATTAGGGCTTGTCCATAAGACAGACAAGTCAGACGCCACAATGCTTGCTCGTTATGGTCATGACCAACAGCACTCACTTTTAAGTTGGCAGCCTGAGCCTGTTGAAGCGAGAGAGTTAAAAGTAATGACGCGTAGACTTGAAGCACTTGAGCAAGACTTACGTCGCGAAGAAAATCGTTATGAAGCTGTTGGTTTCTCAGGTGCATCTACTCGAGTTACTCAGTCAATTGAAGATATGATAGCTGTACTAAAAACTGAGATAGGCAAGCTAAAAAATGACATTGATGAGCATATTGATAGACACCCGCAATTAAAAAAGAACCGCCAATTGCTTCAAAGTATCAAAGGTGTTGGAGAGGTAATATCACGTATGATGGTGTCCTTGATGGCATGTAAACAGTTTAAAAATGCCAAGCAATTAGCTTGTTACTTAGGCTTAATACCTAAGCTTAATGAGTCAGGCAAACGGGCTGGAAAAACAACTTTAAGCAAAGAAGGGCCTGGGTATATAAGGGCTAAATTGTATATGGCTGCTGTAGTCGCTGTACAACATAATCCAGATATAAAAGCCCAAAATAAGCGATTAGTGGGGCAAGGTAAAACAAAAATGCAGGCAATTGGTGCTGCAATGAGAAAGCTGACACATATCTGTTTTGGTGTTGTGAAGAATCAAACTGAATATCAGCCCCAAGCTATTTAAAGAAAGCTTGAGGCTGGTTAGAAGAGATGGTATCTACG
>NZ_WTKW01000608.1:0-1223 GCF_011378745.1 Pseudoalteromonas sp. Z1A6 | reverse complement strand
TAAAATCCATCTATGAGAGAGCCTTTAAAATAGCGATAAAACTAGCGACCCGCAACACTCTTATGCGCAATACTTTATAAGTTTATTTTTAAACCATCTTCTGCAAAAACTACGTTACTTTTTAGTGATTTAATTAACGATTTTTTAAACAATTGCTGATTTTTTAATGACCGATTCATAAAATGAGATAGAACCGCCGTTTTAGGTGCAGCCTCAATTAGTACCTTAGTGATTTGACTTGGGGTAATGTGTAAATTTTTAGCCCCGTCTGATGCGTTTTCATCAATTGCGTTGTGCATAACCACTACATCGGCATTTTTAGCAAAGTCAGTAAATGTGCCGAACTTGTCGGTCATGTCGCCTGCAAACACAAGTTCGCATCCTGCTACACTCACTTTCCACGCTAAAGCCGGAATAGGTCCATGGTTAACTGTCATTGCATTAACAGCCAAATCACTTTGTAGTGATTGTTTAAATTCATTTTGTTTTGTTGATGCAACAGAACGAATATCTAATTTGTAGTTTTCATTACCTTCTACGTAATCACTTAAGTATCTAAATGCGCCCTGCTTACCTAGTAACGCTTGTGCATATTCATTAGTAGAAGCCATTACACGGTTGCCCTGGGGGCCAAATATCGCAAGTGTTTTATCGCGTTATGTAAAGTAACTGCCTTTTATAAAACTAGGTAAATCGCCAGCATGATCAGTGTGTAAATGGCTTAATAAAATGGCATCAACATCACTAAATTTTGCACCTGCTTTATCAAACCCAATACTGGCACCAGAGCCTACGTCAACTAACACTCTGGCTTTATTTTCGTGCCAAATAAGGTAACTTGTTGATGCGCGACCATCGTTAAGCTCAGGGCCGCCCGAGCCTAAAATTTGCAAACTTACATCACTACATTGCTGCGCGCCAATACTACTAAACGACGCCATAATTAAAGCGGTTGCAGCTAATCCTTGTTTTACATTGCTCATAATTATTAATACCTATAAATAGTGTTTTAAGTTGAGTCTATGGCTGAGTGTAATAAGTAATTTAAGTTTTGTCCTAGTTGAGTGACCAACGGCCTACTTATTAATTTTAGCCCTTACTAAAAGCTGATTTAAACACCTTATTAAAGTGTTTAAATAACTAAATGAATCAATAACCGGTTTTCTTATAATAAAATGTTGTTACACAACTATTTAAAACGGTTTTTTATAACCACCTGTAAT
>NZ_WTKW01000607.1:0-1228 GCF_011378745.1 Pseudoalteromonas sp. Z1A6 | reverse complement strand
GCCGCGATTTAATCGCCCCTAGATTGAACAAATTTCAATCCACAAAGTTCAACATGCCCTAGCGTTTAAAAATAATAGCTTATGATTCATTTAATAATAAGCTATTTATAAATTATAAAAACAGCACTCTACATATTATTTATAGAAGAGAGTGCGCAATAATACTTAGTCATTTTGAGGGAGTAAACCTAACGCTAGTTGCATTAAAAACGTCTCATTTAGAACAACTAAATAACGAAATTTTTGCCTTACTATCGACAAGATTTTTCTGCCTAAAAAGAATTATTAATTAATCTTCGCACATCCAAAAAAATGTTATCGCCAGCCTTTTAGTATTTAAATCATCTCCAAAATACTCAGATGCACTGTGAACAATACTACCTTTAAATATAATTAAACGATTAAAGCGATTCTCAATATCTATGTCTTTATACCATGCGCTATATGGAAGGCTACTTACATTAAGTGCATCAACAAGGTTAGCATAAGGAGGATCGACAATATTTCCTCCTGCCGCTTCATTTGCATACTTTAAACGATAAAAAGAGGTACCGGCAGAGGTAATTGGATCAGGATTTAAATACAAAACAGCAGCGTATCTACATAAATAACGATTATCTACATGAGGCCTAGAAGCCCCTTCTTCAGCCCCCACTAAAATTGCAGTATTGGTATCAACTACAACCTTATTGGAATCAGCAACCCATAATTTATTTTTTTTGATAACTGACTTAACATATTTTTCTATTTTTTTAAGCTGTTTACTATTTAGAGCATTAGGAGTGCGCATTCCAGGCCAAAGTTCTTTGGTATACGGCTTACCGTACTTCCAAACCTCTTTTTTTAAACATGAAGAACGAATAGCCATTGCTTCTTCATGTTTAAAAAACTCATCAACAACCCAATAGTTACTACCTAGTTCTGGCTTTTCATACCTTAAACCAGGTGCGTCGGAGGGGACGCTTGGAAGTACAACGCTCTTGGGAACTTTCTGATGCTTAAATGACATTGTCAAAATACTTATTTTATTAAAACAGCTCAGAATATAACATTTACTTAACAGTCATTTAAAGTGAATAATAAAACTCTACTTAGCGCATACCCAAAGCTACTACCGTTATTTTGCCTACAGCTCTGTATTAGGGCTGAGGGCATAGTTTATTAGTGTTTCATTATAAAACTATGGTCACATTAGTATTTAAGCCAAAATTTTATACATCGTAAATTT
>NZ_WTKW01000606.1:0-1232 GCF_011378745.1 Pseudoalteromonas sp. Z1A6 | reverse complement strand
GCTTAATAAAGCGCTGATGGTTTATACCCTCAGCGTTTTTTTATGTTCGCTATAAATACTAAACCAAAATAAAAGGCTTACTATTGAGCTAGCTTATTCATAAAGTCGATAATGTACTTTGCAATTTCTACTGGTTTTTCTTCAACGCTAAAGTGCCCTGAATCGAGTAAATAGAGTTCAGCGTTCGGTACATCTTTTAAGTATGCTTTAGCGCCTTCGGCTATGAATGCTGGGTCGTTTTTACCCCATACAATTAACGTTGGTGGTTGGTACTTGCGTAAATAAGCTTGCCACTTTGGATAGTCGAGAAGGTTGTTGTAGTAATCTTGTAGCAATTGCACTTGAATTACTCTATCGGCTTTGGTTTGTAAAAAGTGAAGATCGTGCGTCCAGCTATCTGGGCTCATCACTTCTGGGTTACTTTGTACGTCTCGTAAATACTGCTTATTAATAATGGCTTGTTCAGACGTGAACGAATAAATTTTATCTTGCTGAGCTTTCGAACTATCTTCATTCGCGGCTTTAAAAAATGCTTGCCTCGGTAGGGTTAGCCCCTCTAAATACGCATTACCATTTTGTACAATAAGTGCATCAAGTTTATTAGGATTACTTAACAGCATTCTAAAGCCTACAGGTGCTCCAAAATCTTGAATGTAAAGGCTGTAGCGCTTTACTTTAAGCGTTGTCAGTAGTCCTTCAACATATCTAGCCAGTAACTCAAATGTATATTTTTGATCCCCAAGGTTTGGGCGGTCGCTATAACCTGAGCCTAAATAATCAGGTGCTATCACATGATAACGCCCAGATAAAAGCGGAATAAGCTCACGGTAGCTATGTGATGACGACGGATAACCATGTAAAAGTACAATTGTTTGCTCATGTTGCTTGCCTGCTTCTCGATAAAATATTTTTTTACCATTTACGTTTGCATATTTGTAAGTGGTTTTTGAAGGCCATACAGCATCTGTGGCGTACACTTTGGCGGTAAGTGTAGACATAGATACTAATAAAAACACAATAAATGAGGCGATGTGAGCAGGTCTTATTTTAAGATTGTTTTGTATATCTGGGTGCATAACTAAACTCGTTAATGTTTTGGTAATACTGCTTTATTAACAAATTAGACCAGCCATCTTAATAATTACATTCATTAAAACTTCCAATTTACTTAAATGTCTAAGTATAAAATATAATAATTGTTAACAGTTTAACCTCTAAAATATCAATTCGAA
>NZ_WTKW01000605.1:0-1240 GCF_011378745.1 Pseudoalteromonas sp. Z1A6 | reverse complement strand
CGCAGAGCAAATAAGGAAGATAACTGTACTGGCAGGTTTTGGGAGGGTCGATTTAGCTCACAAGCACTGCTTGATGAAGCCGCACTTGCCGCCTGTATGGCGTATGTAGATTTAAACCCCATTAGAGCCAAGATGGCTAAAACGCCAGAAGAGTCAGACCATACCAGCGCTCAAGTACGCTTAATATGCGCAAAAGAAGGCAAGCAGCCAAAACAACTCCTTCGTTTTGCAGGGATGCCACGTCAAATAATGCCAAAAGGGCTGCCGTTTGAGCTTAAATCGTACCTTGAACTTGTTGAATTAACAGGACGTTGCATACGAGAAGACAAGCGAGGGTATATTGAAAGTACACATTTGTCTTTACTGGAAAGGGTGAATATATCTCCAGAAAACTGGTTAAAGCTTACAACCCAATTTACGCGCGTATTTCGTGGTGCAGTGGGCAGGCCAGCCTCACAAGAAGCTTATTGTGAAAACTTAAAGCGAAAGCGGCGAGCGAATATCAGTAACTGCGAAAAGCTACTGGCATAAAACGTAAACTACTCAGTAAAACTATTCAATAATAAATCACAACTGCACCATGCAGTCATTTTCATGCGTGCAATTTAGATTAAGAGCGCTAATGACTTATTTGATGGATGAAATGAAAATAACCTGTCGATAAAAGATATATTATTAACCTACAAATTAAATTTAATGGCAACATTTTGTTTGTTCAATTAAAGTGGCTGTCTAGTTTATCTGTAGTTTATCTGGTTATTTAAAAGACTGTAAAACGTGCCCGCTACAGCAGCAATGCATGCGAAAGCCACCCATTAAAACGGGGCGACAAGAACAGTTTATAAATAATGAATCACGCAAAAAGCTGAGCTATGTAGACAAAATGAAAGTAAAAATAGACAGCCCCATAGGTCGACGACAATATAGCAAACGACTCGGGTGTATTGAGCCAGTGTTCGGGAACATTACAGTGAATAAAGGCATGAATAAATTGACCTTACGGGGTCAAACGAAAGTGAATGCGCAATGGCAACTGTATTGTCTTGTTCATAATATAGAAAAGCTGCAAAACACGATGCATTAAGAAGGGTAAGCGCTTTTACCCTAAATAAAAGCCACTCAAGTACCCGTAATCCCGTCCAAAACGCCAATTAAAACAACACCAAACTCCCACTTTATATTCTGCATAAAATACAGTAATCGATTGAACCAAAATAGGAACTCAGCTATGGTTTGTTTA
>NZ_WTKW01000604.1:0-1250 GCF_011378745.1 Pseudoalteromonas sp. Z1A6 | reverse complement strand
AATTCTTTTTGAGGAATTAAGTTTATTAGTTCAAACACCCAATGTTGTTTGAAGTATAAGTTGACATAACCTCACTTGCTTTTATTGACCCACAGCGCCGCAAGTGAAGTATAACTTGGCATAATATTGAAGCTTATAATGGCATAAAGTTACCAAATATAAGCTTTATAAAGCTAGTCTCATAAAAATACTTCCAAGTTTAGTTGACTGCTATGTGCCAATTGCGGACATTAGTAACGCTTGCTTAACCGGCGCGTAATAGCAGGCAAAAATAGCGAGGAAGGAGCGCAAGCCTGCTGTTTTGCATCCTTTGGTTTAGGCACTTGTTAGCTTTTATTACTTTCATAGTTTTCGAATATGGATGCTACATGTTCAGAGAAGTCATCAAATTCACTAACTTTAAAAGTATTGCAACCATTAGTGGTTAAGTGAAACGCAATAATCTCGCCACCAATGTAAACACGTTCGTTTTTTGGAGCAGAGTTTTGAATGAGTCGTTGTTGTTTCATCATTTCAGGGAGCAATTCAATCAAGTTACCTTCTAAAACATCACATTCAGGCTTTACTCCAGTACCATAACCAATCTCCTCTGAAATAAAGTTGTTGGTTGAGCGATAGGCAAAACCAACAACGCCTTCCGCTTTTTCAGATATGCCAAATTGATATACAGTAGTTGTAAAACCTTCTGGCAAAGAGTACTTTTCTTTGTATTGTTCCCAGAGAGCACGTAACCCTTCAGGAGTATGGTAGTCTAGATTGTGAATGCCTTTTACGACCATTCTAGTTGAAGCCTGTAAAGCCCATTCGTTCGAAAAACCTCCAGCTCCAGTACCAGCAACAATCATTTTTAAATGCGGAATATGGTTTGCTTTCGAACAAAAAAATGCAGGATTTCCATGAGCATCAACAGCTAAAGAGTCTGTTGCAATTAGAGCCTGCGACTCATCAGTGTAAAAAATTAAAGATGACATTCTTCTTCCTTTGAAAGCCCGCTATATTTAGTCCGGCTTGAATGACTTGATATGTATTCCATTGATAACACCATTGGCTAGCTTATTGAGATATTCTTTTGCAATGCCTGCTATGAATGAATGTGCTTCTGATAACTCCATAATTGGAGTTTTATTTTCTTTAACAGCTTCTTTAAACCCATGCCTAGAATCCAAGCCTGACACAGTATAGTTGTTAGCCGTATTCGTAAAAGCTTTCCTTAAATTCTTATCTACCGAAATTTCTATACCTGTTTTTTT
>NZ_WTKW01000603.1:0-1257 GCF_011378745.1 Pseudoalteromonas sp. Z1A6 | reverse complement strand
GTGCTATTAGGTGCATCACTGGTACCAGTCACTGTGGGTGTGGTGTCATTGGTGAGTACTGGCGCATCCACGGTAATGCTTGGCGCGGTCGTGTCTATTGTGCCGTTACCTGTAATACCGGTGCTGTTACCTGCTGCATCGCTGATGCTGGCGGTGATCGTGTACGGCCCTTCTGCCAAGGCAGTCGGTACTTCTATAAAGAAGTTGCCATCGGCATCCACAGTGGTCGTAAAGGTTTGTGTATTGCCTTGATCGTCCACCACGGTGAAGTTAATAACGGTGCCTTCAACGGCATCGCTTGTGCCGCTAAGTGTCGGGGTGATGTCGCTACTTGAGCCTGGACTGGTAAGTACAAGTGTCGGTGCAATGGTATCTATTTCACCAGTGCCTGTGGCAGTGGCTTCGTTGCCTGCGGCATCGCTCACACTGGCGCTCACTGTAAAGGTGCCTTCAGCCAGTACTTGCGTGGCTGCTACGCTCCATGTGCCATTAACCCCTAATGTGGTCGTTACGGTATGAGTAATATTATTACTGTCGGTGATTTCAACGCTCACGGTGCTGCCTTGTGGCGCATTCGCTGTGCCAGTGATCGTAGGTGTTGTGTCATCAGTCACGGTTACATCATTTACGGCAATATTAGGAATGGTCGTATCCACTACACCATTTTCTGTTGCTGTACTTGTATTGCCGCTTCCATCTGTAACACTCGCTTCAACTTCATAACTGCCTTCAGCTAAGTCAAAAGGGGCTTCAACACTCCAGATACCGTCTGTAACGGTTGTTTGTACCGTGTTTGTTATGTCATTACTGTCCGTGATACTGACGGTGATAATAGTGCCATTTGCTGCACTGCTGGTACCGCTCACATTCGGCGTTGTATCATTTGTATCCATTAATGCATCAATATTAATACTTGGTGCATTGGTACCCAATGTTGCGCCTTCACTTAATGTGGTGGTGTTGCCTGCACTGTCACTGACGCTTGCTTCTATGGTGAGTGGACCATCAGTCAGTGCGTTCGGTACATCCGCTGACCAACTGCCATCGGTTTGTACTGTCGCGATGAACGTTTCTGTATTATCTGCATCCGTGACGTTAATCGTTATAACCGTGCCTACTGGCGCGTTCGATGTCCCGCTAATTGTTGGTGTGCTGTTATTCGTGGCACCTACTGTGTCTAACGTCAGTGTCGGCGCTAAAGTATCTAAGCTGCCTGTTTGTGTGGCGCCGCCGGTGTTGCCTGCATCATCGGTGATA
>NZ_WTKW01000602.1:0-1263 GCF_011378745.1 Pseudoalteromonas sp. Z1A6 | reverse complement strand
TGTAGTGGTCAATAAAATTTGGCCACAGTTTTAGAATCTTGATATCTAACCTCAGATTCATTTGGCGCTAAACCGGCATTATAATGATGCGGCCTAACGTTGTTGTAATATCCGTTGATATAATCACTAACGCTATATTTAGCATCTATAAAATTTCCATATCCAACCTTTGGCATCCATTCCGTTTTAAAGCTTCTAAAAAATCGCTCCATTGGTGCATTATCCCAACAGTTTCCACGCCTACTCATACTTTGTTTGATTTTATAGCGCCATAAACGTTGGCGATATTTTAAACTTGTATAATGACTACCCTGGTCTGAATGAAACATCAGTCCTGTCGGTTTTCCTCTGCTTTCATACGCGAGTTCAAGCGCTTTTAGCGTTAAATTAGTATCTGGCGACAACGACATGGCCCAGCCAACTACTTTACGTGCAAATAAATCAATAACAACGGCTAAATAAGCCCAGCGATTACCTACCCAAATATACGTCACATCACCGCACCACACGGTATCTGGCTCAACAACATCAAATTGTCTATCAAGCAGGTTTGGAATTTCAAGGTGTTCATTACCGCCGCGTTTATATGAATGTTGAGGTACTTGGCAGCTTTCAAGCTTTAATTTAACCATTAGCTTAGCAGCACGATAACGACTCAATTCAAAATCATTGTTCGTTGCTATTGCCGCGATTGTCCGCGCCCCAGCTGAGCCACCGCTCATTGCATGTATTGCTTTAACTTCAGCCTCTAGCCTTACTTGCTCTGACGTCGGCGTTGTATCCCGTATAGCCCAATATTTATAGCTGCTACGATGCACATTGAATACGTTACACAGCACGCTAATTGGGTAACGCTCTCGTTGATTTAGTTTCTCGATTAACGAGAATTGTTCAGGGAGTCGGACATCAAGAGAGCGGTAGCCTTTTTTAATATATCCTTTTCTAATTCGATGCGTTGGATTTGCTTTTTAAGTTCGCGGATTTCAATTTGTTCGGGCGTCATTGGCGAAGCAGATGGTGTCTGGCCATTCCGCTCTTGCTTTAATTGAGTAACCCACTTACTGACGGTTGATTTACCCACCCCCATCGCTTTGGCTGCTTCTTCTTGAGTATAACTTTGGTCAACTACAAGCTGAGCTGTTTCTAATTTTATTGCTGCAGAATACGTTGCGCGTTTTAATTTCGTCATTTTTTCACCCAAATTTGTATGCTTATTAGCATAACATTTCTTTCTTAATGGGTGGCCAAAATCACTGTACCACT
>NZ_WTKW01000601.1:0-1268 GCF_011378745.1 Pseudoalteromonas sp. Z1A6 | reverse complement strand
GTCATTCCTTTTATTGAAGCTTTCATATTCATATGATTCCACCACCCAGAAATAACACCCACAGTAATTGCTACAATTGCTGTTAATGTTCCAGTATAGATTGGCATCATTTCTTTGATTCTGGTTGATTCTTCTATTATATTTTCCATATTTTCATACAACTATATTTTTATCTTCATTTTGACACGTAAATTTACACATGTAACTATTAGTTATGTTTGAGATGTATCTCTAACATTTTATGATTCAAATTTTATTGACCACTACACAAACTACCACGGCTGTCCTTAGATTAAAATTTATAATAAAAAAGTACTTTTCGCCCACTTAATTATTTCGCTTATAATTTACGGATTATTAGTTATTAAATTACTAATATGTCTTTAAATCGTAGCTTCCGTTATTTAATATTTCGTCAAACGCCTCTGCCAGTTTCTCAGTTTCACTAAAAACTGTATTCCAATATTTAATTCGCGTATCGGCATCGAGATCGGTAAAGTCGGTTCTGTCTGGAATTTTTCCGTAAGGTAGGCTTGCTACAAATTCTTTTGATGGGGTGATCATCACTACATTATCGTAATTGAGAGGTGACACTTTGCGTTTTAAATTTTTATCGAACCACCCTGCTTTTGGCTCTGAATTAAAATGAGGATATAAAATAAGTCCTGGGTTATTAATTTTTAAATCAAAGTGGTAGTCAATAATTCCGCCGTCGCGGTATATTCCAGATGGTGAGCCTGCAATATTTTTTATACCTTGCATAACAAGCGGTATAGAGCCTGATGCAAGTAATGCATCTTTTAAGTTTGTTTGTGTGAGTGCTATGCTTTGTGTTTTAAAATTGTAGTTGTCGGTAATTGATAAGTCACTTGTTGCTGGGCCAAATATAAAACGCTCATACTGTGCGCCTAATAGCTTTCGGTTAACGCGGTTTAACATATAACTTTTTGATAAACCCATAAGCTGTATTAATTTATTTTCGCTGGCAATAAATCCATTTGATTTAGCCACTATAAAATGCGCTTTAAATACGGGGTTATTTATAATTTCGTTTACGCCGTTATCGCCAAAAACATCTTCAAGTAATGCGCGCGCTTTTATTGTTATTTCACTTGGTGTTGGTTTGTTACTTGAGTATCGGGTTTGTGAATACGATTTTGCTAAGCGCTCAATGGCTGCAACGGGATCGTTTTGTGTAAAACACGCAGAGCGAAAAGCGCCAGCTGATGAGCCAATTAAATTAAGTGGTTGAGTTCGGTTTTTAAAAA
>NZ_WTKW01000600.1:0-1289 GCF_011378745.1 Pseudoalteromonas sp. Z1A6 | reverse complement strand
GCGAAGGCTAGCCCTGAAACACCGCCACCCAAAATTAAATATTTCACTTTAGTCATTTACTTTGTTCCTTAGAATAACTCAATGTACCTTTAACCATCAGCCTTAAACACTGTATAAAACTAAATACATTTTTGTACTCTGAATATTTCTTGATTGAGAAAGCTAAATCATATAAAAGTCCTGAAATGCCAAACAGACGGTAAAATGCAGCACCTTTTGAAAACAACAATTGCTCATTATAATCTGTACCAGAACTTTCTGGTGGATGAATAACTATAGGTAATGGGATATAAACACACTTAAGGCCATTATCTAGTGCATCTTTCAAAAAAATAATCTCATCATGAACACGATATTTACTACCTAAGCCAAATTCTAGATCCAGTTTCAAACCACTTTTAATAATCGATTCCCTTTTAAACGTAATCTCAATAGATGCGCATTTTAGAATGCTCATCTTAGTGTGATAATACTCTTCGTTAGAGTAATTTGGTTTAAAAGGCTTACCTTCTGTTGTTTGTATCTGAAAAGTTATAATGTCAGCGTCTGGATACTTAATATAAGCATCTTTGACTATGCTCTCATAGTTTTCTAAATAACTAACATCGTCATCAGCAATGATGCAGATATCACCGCTTGCATTCTCAATAGCGAGATTTCTACTTTTTGAGGAGCCTCTTTCTTTTTTTGATATCATAGTAATATCATCTAAAGTTTCGGTACCTTCGAAATCTGATTGGTTGATTAATAATAACGGTGAAACTATGCATTTATTTTTCCAATCGATATCACCGATACACGATTTAGCCATAGTTGCCATTAAAATTTGAATATTCATTTTAACTCCACGAGTAAATAACCTCTGCTTTTGACATAATATAGAACTCCCAAATTAAAAAGAAAGAACCATAAAGAAGTATAAATAAGAATAGCTTTCCTCTATTTTTCACATACTCAAATAACATAGCAATGATTAAAAATTCAGAAATCAGGAAAAGCCGACTTGAACGTGATGCAAGCCTTAAATCAAAACTTAAAAGCATGTATAAACATGAACCAGTAAGAAAGCTCAAAATTAAGATTTTGCGGTATGTGTTAAGTTTATCAAACTCGGGGACAATCAACAAAACTAATATAGAGATAACCCATATCTTAAGAAATTCAGGCGTTAACCAGCCACCCTGAACATTAGCATTTTCAATATAAAATTGTACTTTCATTAAAACTGGGTTTGGATCTAATCCGATTAAGTATGTTAGGAGGTTACTAAAGACCCCCGCAAGATAAAA